>NZVJ01000050.1 GCA_002701455.1 Rhodospirillaceae bacterium | reverse complement strand
AACCTACCTTCATCTATCAATTGCTGGGGCAAATAGGGACCCGTTGGAATTTTTCGAACCAGAGAAAATCGACGTAGCACGCAAGCCCAACAGGCATGTAGCCTTTGCAATGGGACATCATGTTTGTTTAGGCGCAACGCTGGCAAGAATGGAAGGCCAGATTGCTATTGGCAAGTTGGTAGAGCGTTTTCCAAAAATTATTCCTTCGGNTCCGGCTNTAAGTATGGGCTTAGCCCGATTTAGAGGTTTCAACTCTATGCCGGTAAGTATCGGTTGACGTCTACGGAGGCAAATANTCTTCTGGGAAGAGTTTTGTTGTTTAAGGCAGTTAGANCATCAAGAGAAAATTGAAAANCTTTTAATGNGAAGTGTTTNAAATTAGGTATTGCATTATAAGTTAGGCGGCACTAACTTTTNAATATGGTCACAGAGCAACTTTCACCGAAGTCTATGGTTCCAGAGGAAGATAATATTTCTAGGTTTAGGNCTCTTCCCGTCCCGCTACAGATCCTTTTGATTTGCNTCCCAGTTTTTCTAGGAGGTTGGGCGGTAGAGATTGCNGACCATGAACTAGCAGAAGTAGTATTTGCAGCAATCTCTGATGCATATCTGCAAGTTAGCGCGTTTGTAGCTGCTACATTTTTACTCTTTTATGGAATTGAAAAACTCTTTAAGACCGACGCGGCGGCATTATTGCGAGAAGCTACGTTNTGGCAGGTTCCTATTGCTGCTGGTTTAGGCGCACTGCCAGGGTGNGGCGGGGCAGTAATTGTAATGACTCAATATGTTTCCGGCAGGCTTAGCTTTGGAGCAGTAGTTGCCGTTCTTACCGCCACCATGGGCGATGCCGCTTTTCTGTTGATTGCTCAGTTACCTTTAACCGGTATGGCAATGATCGTTCTAGGCTTTGTTATCGGCACGCTGAGTGGATGGGTAGTAAATCAAATACATGCTTCTGATTTCTTATATGATAAAAAGTTGAGTGATGTCCGGTTAAAAATAGTGGGAAAGGATGCGTCAAATCTTTTCCTAGACCGCATATGGTTTTTGCTGCTAGCTCCTGGTTTGGTGCTNGCTTTTCTCGTAGCGTTTCAAATTGATGTTGACAGNATTTTATCCACTGACCTCCTTAACAAGCCTGCGACAACAATTGGGGTTATGGGGGGGCTTTTAGCGATCGCCATGCAAGTGGCGCCCAAATTTGGACTGGTCGGTGATAGCAACCATTCGAAGCAAAAAACAATNCTCCGGAAAACAATTCGAGAGACTAATTTTGTCACNCTTTGGGTAATTGCGGCGTATCTTGCTTTTGAGCTGCCTGTGTACTTTTTCGATATTAATATTCAGAGTATCTTTGCTGGATGGGCTTCGATAGTGCCTTTAATTTCAGTTTTAATAGGACTTCTTCCAGGATGTGGTCCTCAGGTTCTCGTTACTACTTTGTTTATAGCAGGATACCTGCCCTTATCAGCTCAAATTGGGAATGCTCTTAGTAACGATGGGGATGCNTTGTTCCCTGCNATAGCCATTGCCCCCAAAGTGGCTATNGTCGCTACGATTTACTCTGCTGTCCCGGCTTTGATTTTCTCATATGCATATTTCTTCGTTTTCGAATAGATAAAAGCTTGTNAACTCGGCTGCTTTCGCGGTTTATCGNAGTTCTTTAAANCTGTCTTTAATATTAGCTAGAGCCTCGATATGCGAAGGCGATAGACCGCAGCAACCGCCCACTATCTTTGCCCCTGCCTTTACCCATTCACGCGCGAATTCTTGNAAGGTTTGCTCGGAAATAATTTTTTCAAACTGCCAATGAGGGGACTTGAAATATCCAGAGTCCGGATAAGCAAAAAGTGGGCCGGAGAAAACTTTTTTAAGCTCTTTTAAAGATCCGTCTATTGCATCAGAGGATGTATGCATTATCCCAGCGGCGTCAGGGTTATATTGGAAGAGAATACTAAAAATGTTTTTAAGCGATAGTTCTTCACTCGGCAAAAAACTTAAAAGCTGTCCGGATTCATTGCGGCGGGCTGAAAAACCTGCCCAGATTGGTAAGCCTGCTTTTTCAGCCGCAGTAAAGGTCGCTGCAATTTTTATAGGATCATACATCATCTCTAAAATGATTAAGTCGCAGCCTTCCTCTTTAAGAAATAACGCTAATTCTGTTAAGTCTTCCTCTAATTTTCTAAGTGAAACATTTGCCGTTTCTTCTGGTGCCGCACTACCCTCAGAAATCATGCCGCGATGGGAAAGTGAGCCGGCNATCAAAATTTTTGAATTGCAGCTTGCTTCCCTGGCGTTATGCGCCGCGTCGACGGCTTTTTTATTAATTTCTAAAAACTTATCGCCCAAACCAGAGAGTTCCAACATGCCCCGGGAAGAGCTNTAGGTATTTGCAGTTATTATATCTGCCCCTGCGCTGATGTAGTCCAAGTGTATTCGCTTGAGTATATCGGAGTGTTCAAGTGCAGCGATCCCGCACCAAGCTCCAGGGTCCATTGGAACGCCCCGTTTCTCGAGTTCTGTACCTGTTCCTCCATCAAGGATAAGTATATTTCCAGAGTGTATAGATTCAAAAGTCTGATGATAATNCGACACATTCGCCTCCCAATATTTCGGCGAATGTTNTTCGCCGCTTTAGCTGAATTTTTCTGCGCCCGCAATCTGGAACTCAAATCGGCGCCACTTAGTTCCTTAAATATATATTANTCACTTGTCGTAAAGGCAAGTATCAAAATATTTTTTAAACAAAGAACTTTGGAGTATAACGAAACCGCAGGTGCTTTAACCTGAAAATTGTAGTAACAATTAAATTATTTTAATGTCGGGTGAGGGAGTAATTTTATGAACCTAACGCTTCATCATATAAACCTATCAACGGATAATGTTGAAAAAATGGATGAATTTTANAGAGACGTACTNGGGCTTGGGCGCGCGACAGATGATCTTCCNGTATTAGAAAAGAATAAAGGATATTCGGGTGATGTTGCATTNGTTTCGGACGGAAAAATCCAAACTCACCTGGCGCAGCGTGATGTTCAGGCTGGATTTAATACAGGTCAGATAGTTAATCCTCTTGCAAGGGGGCACATAGCNTACCGGACCGATGACCTCGATGCATTTAAAAAACATCTTGAAGCTAAAGGGATATCCTATTCCGATTGGGGTGAGAGAGCTGTTGCTGGATGGCACCAAATATTTTTTTACGATCCTGACGGCACAGTAATAGAAGTTCATCAAAGAAAATCTTANAATTACACGAAGATAATTCTACNGGCATAGAGCNGTAACTATAGCCTCCCATTCTTCTTGAATTTCNCCATGATNTTGAGTTTGATTGGCGCGTCTATACCAGTAAGCGGCATTTGAATNGTCNCCTTCCTCGCGATGNAACAGCGCGTGTACCCAGGCCGACTCCCTGCTAGGACAACCCTGAACTATCGAATGGGCATGCTCCCAATCATTCTGTCGTTGCCACCANAGAGCTTCCAAGGCTAAGGAGATATTTTTAGGTGGAGAAGCATTATCTAAAGTTAGTTTAAATTTATCTTTAGTCATCCAATTCTATCTTTTCTGTTTTATCCGTTAATTGTTGATTGTAACAACGACTTGAGTAAATCATTAACCTTATTTATTTTTGATTATGTTGTGGTTATCTTGACCTAACTTAGGAGGTGGTTTTTGAGGGGCAACAACCTTATTGTCAACTTTAAACCCCAGCGTTGGCATATGAAGCGAATTTTTTATCCCGGGTATTTTAAGCTTCTGGGTCACTTTCCTCTCTTTAACTTGACGCTCATCTAGAATTTCATCCAAATTGCGTACCCGTGCGGCAGGCACCGCATAATCATTGAATTTTTCTTCCCAGTATTCTGCCGTTTGGTTTTTGATAATTTTCTCGATTAAATCACGAAGCTCGTTCTGATTTTTCTTTCGTTTTCCTGGATCTTTGAATTTCTGATTATCAAGAAGGTCTTGGCGGGTAATGGCAGAGCAGAAGCGTTCAAATTGTGCTTCGTTATTCGCTGCTATCATTAAAAGACCTGATTGGGTTTCAAAGGCACCAGACGTTGGGCTTTTGCTCCATGCCTCGTTCCCAGATGCTACGGGAGCCCACCCAGTATTAAGGTGATTTGTTACAAGCGAGGACATCAATAGAAGTGACGTATCGAGCATCGAAACATCCAATTTGATGCTTTTGCCGGTCCGATTGACTTCATGCAAGGCAGATACGATAGCAAAAGCGCCGTTTAATCCAGTTGCGTAGTCAACATAAGGTGCCCCAACTTTATTTGGCTCTGTTGCAGTGGTGCCGGTGAGGCGCATAATGCCGCACATGCCCTGCACGATATGATCATAAGCTGGGCGGTCGCTAATCGGACCATCTTGCCCAAAGCCGGAGATTGAACAGTAGACAATGTTGGGCTTTACTTGCTTAATGTTTTCGTAGGATAGGCCCAGACGGGACGCGGTGCCTGGACGAAAATTTTCTACAAAAACGTCTGCAGCTTCGACCAAATCTTTCAGTTTTTCGATATCTTTAGCCGACTTGAGATCTAAGGTGATGGACTTTTTATTTGCATTCTGTGTCAAATAGGCGGTGCCCATATTTTGGTTTTCAAGCCCAGGTGGGGCACTTCCCTCTCTTGTCCAGTCGCCACCTCTTGGATCTTCTACTTTTATGACGTCAGCTCCTAACAGGGCTAACTGGTATGTGGCATACGGGCCAGCCAACACTTGTGTCAAATCAATGATTGTTTTGCCCTTCAAAGGTTGAAACTTCTGAGAAGATGTTTCCATGGTTTTGATCCATAAATGAGAGTTTGTAAGTTAGAAAAATGGCAGAGAACTTCTTAAGGGTGTTTATCCCAATCTAGCATTCTTCCTTCAAATTATTTTCCGTATTCTCTTTTAAACGTTGTTCTGCTGCCTCGACCATTGCAAAAATAATAGGGCGATTTATCGGATCGTCCGGGTAATGCTGCCGATACACAGCTCGTGCAATCATGTAAGCACTGAGTTTAGAGGCACCACTTTGACGAGCACTTAGGAACGCTTCGATGACTTTCTCGACGACTTCTGGTGACATGTCATTTAATAGATCACTCATTAACTACAGTCCCTTTTGTATTAAAAACTGCGGACGGAATGGCAGTTGAATACAACTTTATCCGCAAGCCAATGAATAAATATCTTTTACTTTGCCCGGCAGCGGCATTTCTTGCCAGGTTTCACCGCCGTCTAATGTTCCAAAGATTTCTCCGTTATAGCGGGCTCCTATAAAGACTTGATTAGGGTCAGAGGCGTTTAACGCGATCGACATTATTGTGCCGTTTACTTTTACCTTATCAAATCTAGTCCAGGACTTGCCGCAGTCTGTACTTCTATAAACTCCTCCCTCGTGGCTTGCAGCGGCAACAGATAACGCTACGTACATTGTATTTGGATCTGACGGAGAGGTCTTTATATCTCTTCCGTAAGTATTTGGAGAAAACTTACCTATTTCTATATCTTCCCAAGTGGCGCCGCCATTTGATGTTTTGAAGACACCCATTCTTATGGCAAGAAAAACTTCATTGGGTTTGCTAGGGCAGATTGTTATGGCGTGTGCATCGAGCATTCCTTCTGCCAAAGTTTCATTTTGTACTATTGAACTCTGCAGATGTGGGAAAGATGAAAGTCGGACGAGGTCGTCAGAGACATCATGCCAAGTATTTCCGCCGTCGACTGTTTTAAGAGCTCCAGCAATCTCCATTGCAGCAAAGATTTCCAGTGGATCACCCGGTTTTTGAACCATTCGCATTACTCTTGGTGAAAAAGGGCCTGAGCAACGTTCTTCAAGAACCGGTTTAGCGATGCTTATCCAATTTTCACCTCGATCGTAAGACTTGAATATCTCGATTGGTGATCCGCCAGCGAACATAATATCTGGGCTGTCTTCCAATGTCAGAAAACTCCATATACCAATTCCGTCGCTTGGAAAATTAGTTTTCTTAAATGTAAGGCCTTTATCAATACTTCTCCAAATACCGTCATCAGTACCGGCAAAAACGTAATTTGGGGAGCTTGGATGTACATAGACAACATGAGCATCATTGCAATCTAGAACATGTTCCCATTTGTCATCCGTAATTGATTTACGAAATACCCCGACAGCTCCTTCTTCTTCGGGTCGCCCTACATACCCGGCCAGACCAACAAACACGTGAGTATCCACGAAAAGCCCTCCTGTATAATTATGATTAAAAGACTATGTTGCTATTGAATTATGGTCAATTGAAACAATTGGCTTGATCTGGGGTTTCTAACTTGTGTTACACTGCTAGCTATTTTTCATCATGATGTCGAAGAACTAAGAGAAGAAAAAATGCAGGACGAACAATGTTTCACGATTGTTCAGGCGTGGTTGGCCCGCTTGGAGAAAGCCTTAAGGTCTGAAGAACTTAATGAGCTGACAGCCTGCTTTGATAAAGACAGCCACTGGCGCGATCTCGTAGCATTTACAGGGACGATTTCACCATTCCGCGGCGCTGATGAGATTAGTAATGGACTTTGCTCGTTTCAAAAAAAAATAAAAGCCCGATCGTTTGAATTATTGGATAAGCATTTGGCACCGCGTTTAGTAGCTAGATTGGGGCAGTCAGTTATTGAAGCCATTTTCACGTTCGAAACTGAATGGGGCTGGGGAGAGGGTGTCGTTCGTCTGCTGGAAAAGAGTCCTAAAACTGCTTGGACATTTTTAACCACTCTCAAAGAATTGAAAGGTTTTGAAGAAAAAGTTGGAAGTCTGCGGCCNTCGGGAGAAGCTTATTCTAGGAATTTTGGGGGCTCNAACTGGCTTGATCAACGGCAACATTCTGTTAAATTTTCNGACAGAGAGCCGACGGTATTAGTNGTTGGTGGAGGGCAGGCTGGATTGGCAGTGGCAGCCAGACTTGGTCAGTTAGAAATAGAAACATTAGTGATAGATAAACATGACCGTGTGGGTGACAATTGGCGAAAACGTTATCATTCTCTAGCTCTGCATAATCAAATTCATGTCAATCATTTACCTTATTTGCCGTTTCCCCCCACTTGGCCAAAATACATTCCAAAGGATATGCTTGCCAATTGGTTTGAATTATACGCAGAAGCAATGCAAATTAATTTTTGGACTGGGAGCGAACTTATAAATGCCAAGTATAATAGTTCTTCAAAACACTGGATAGCAGTAGTTAGGCAAAATAATAACACCGAGAGAGTTTTAAATCCGAAGCACATTATTTTTGCAAACGGGGTTAGCGGTATTCCGTACAAACCAGAGTTGGACGGTTTGAGTGATTTCGAAGGGGAAGTATTACACTCAGAGGGTTTTTCAAACGGCATTGAATGGACCGGAAAACGGGCGGCAGTTCTTGGTACCGGGAACAGCGGGCACGACGTCGCTCAGGATCTGCAAAGCCATGGCGTCTATACCAGTATAATACAACGCGGTTCTTCCACAGTTGTTAGCATAGACCCGAGTGCTAAGCTTAACTATGCGCTTTATGATGAAGGCGCGTCACTTGAAGATAGCGATTTGATAGCGTCAGTGGCCACCTACCCATTGATTGTAAAAGGATATCAGTTAGCAGTAAAAAAAATGGCGGAATTTGATAAGGAATTAATTTCGGGGTTAAAAAAGCGTGGTTTTAAATATGACCTGGGAGAAGATTTTACTGGTCACCAGATGAAATATAGGCGGCGGGGAGGCGGATATTATCTAGATGCGGGTTGTTCTAAACTAATTATTGATGGGAAAATTCAGCTATTGCAGTTTGACGATATTGACAGGTTTGTTGATAACGGAATTTTGATGAAAAATGGCAACATTGAAGAGATTGACTTGTTGGTTCTAGCAACGGGATATCATAGTCAGACAGAATTAGTCTCACGGCTATTGGGGGACAATATAGCAAAAAAAGTTGGTCAGATATGGGGCATAGGAGAAGATGGGGAAATGGCTAATATGTGGAAAGCCACGCCTCAAAAAGGATTATGGTTTATGGCAGGAAGCCTTGCTCAGTGCAGGATTTATTCTAAGTACCTTGCCATGCAAATAAAAATGATTGAGGAAAATCTGAGCTTAAAAAATTTGTGAAAAGGTATTCGTCTGGGTTTGATGAGTTAAATCATTTGGTTCAATAGTGATTTTTCTATTTTATGCTAAATTATTGATATTTAATTTAAGTAATAACGACAAAAACTTGTGTGATTATTGATGATGTATCAGAAAGATCAAGACAAACAAAAATCCTTGCTGGCAAAGAGCGCGATCGACTACTTGGAAAAGGGCATGGTCTTGGGGCTGGGTACTGGATCGACAATTGATTTGTTTATTTCGGAGCTAAGCAAGTTTGAAAACCTCTTTAGCAGTTTGAAAATTGTTGCAACCTCAAAAGTCAGCGCAAAGAAGGCCATCGATAATCGCATGAACGTCGTGGGTCCTGATAAATGTATTGAGCCCGATATCTGCATAGATGGCGCAGATGAGGTAGATAGAAGTCTTTCAATGATAAAAGGTGGTGGGGGCGCATTATTATGGGAAAAAATAATCGCTTACAGGGCCAGCAAGCGTATTTATTTGGCAGATGAAAGCAAGCAAGTCGCGCGTTTAGGCGCTTTCCCCTTGCCTGTAGAAATCATAGAGTATGGACATGAGTGGACTGCAGCTGCGATTGAGCCGCTTTTTAAGAGCGTCCAACTTCGGAAAGAGACCACTGGCAACATATTCAAAACAGACTCAAACAATGTAATTTATGATTGTTTTATAAAAGATGAAGAAGATACCGCCAACTTGGATTTTAATTTGTCGGCAGTTCCTGGAGTTGTGACCTCTGGTTTATTTTGCAGTTTCATTGATGTATTACTAACCTGCCGGGATGGTGAAGTTGCGGAAATTACTGGTAAAGAAAATGTCTTTTGGTGATAAGATCTAATTGTTTCAAATTTTTAGTTGGTAAAATTTAGATTTCTTTGTGGTGAGAAGAAAATCATCAAAATCGTGGAAATTTGCAAATTTTGGTTATTACTTAGGAAAACTGATCATGAATACTAAAGTCTTTCGCTTTATTATTTCGTGCATTTTTTTATTTGTACTTCTTTCTATCGTCTTTTTGTTTTTGGGTTTTGGAATGTCTGGGTCCTATACGCGTTCAAGTCCAGATTGTTCCGTCTGGTGCGTCATTGAGAATAAACTTTGGGATATTTTCAACGAAAATTAAAATTTAGAATTCAACTTTTCCTCAAAAATTAAGGTAAAACCAATGCAAGTTATGACCACGCTTCCCCAGGAAAATCTAAACTCTGTTCCTACTGCCGCTCAGGCTGCGGAAGATACTGGTTTTGATATGTTGGCAACAATGGAGAATAGATACGAACCGTTTTTACCACTCGGAGTTGCCGCTGTTTGCACAAAGAAAATAAGTTTGGGTACTGCTGTCGCTATAGCATTCCCAAGATCGCCTATGGTTGTTGCAAATACTTGCTGGGATTTACAAAAAGCGTCAAAAGGCAGGTTTGTGTTGGGGATTGGACCACAGATTAAGCCTCATAATGAAAAACGTTTTTCAACACCGTGGTCGGCGCCTGCACCCCGACTAAGAGAGTATGTTAAATCATTAAGGGCTATTTGGAGGCATTGGGAATTAGGCGAGAAATTAGATTTTCAGGGTGAGCATTATACTTTTACATTGATGACCCCGAACTTCGTTCCGGACTCGGAGCATTTTGCACCTGTGCCGATAACTATCGCTGCCGTTGGACCGCATACGCTTAGACTGGCAGGAGAGATTTGTGATGGGGTCCGGTTACATCCGTTTTGCACTCGTTCATATCTAGAAAATGTCGCTATGAAACGTATAGAAGAAGGTCTTGCTGCATCTTCAACAAAGCGGGAGAATTTTCAGGTTACTGGCGGGGGTTTTTTAATTACGGGAGCTGATGACGAGGAAGTAGATAAGGCAGTTGAGTGGTTGCGTTATCGGATTGCTTTTTACGGTTCCACTCCAAGTTATTGGCCTGTATTTGAGCATCATGGCTATGGTGATCTCGGACGTAAGCTCAATAAGATGACTAAGGATGGATTGTGGAATCAAATTGCCACAGAGATACCTGATGATCTTCTGTATTTGTTTGCTGCAATTGGTCGGTATGACGAGCTTTTCAAAGTGGTGAATGAACGCTATCAAGGATGTGTAGATATGGTTTATGCCAGCGCGTCTACAGATGTTCGACCGGAGATACCAAAAGAAGTTCTTCAGGATATAAAAAGAATAAAAACCCCTTTCAAAGAGTTTAAAACGACCTGGTAGGAACGAAAATGTGTACAGAAAGTATTTATTTTTATTATCAAGCAGTATAGAACAAAACAAGAACATTTGTGTTTATTTATTGGGGATTAAGAAATTTTAAATAAAAATGTCCGTCTTGAGCAACTGCGGCAACAAGTCCGCCATCTTGAGCGAAGCTATAGCAATAAAGAAAGTACTGCAGTACCTATTGGTATTCAAAAATTAGATAATTGCCTTAGTAGTAAAGGTTTGTGTTTAGGCCGGGTACACGAAATTATTAATAGTGAAAACAGAGGTGTAGAGGATGCAGCTCCGCTTGGGTTTGTGATTGCGTTGTTAACCCGGGTTTTAAATGCAGCTAACCAGAATAAGAGGGTAATATGGTGCTCTAGTAAAAAAAAGATATTGAATAGCCGATTATCTGCCGCGGGGTTGTATTGGCTAGGTTTTGACCCAAATCAGCTTATTCAAGCGAATGTATTATCAGAGATAGACCAATATTGGGTAATGGAAGAGTGCCTCAAGTGCTCTGAACTAGCCGCAGTAGTTGTCGAACTTGCAAATACAAAGCCACACTCTAAGAATCAAGAGTCGATAGCTTGGAGAAGATTGCAGCTCGCAGCGGAAAGTAGTGGCGTGACAGGATTTGTTGTGCGGTCACATAACAATGGTATAAAAACTACAAATTCTATTCCGGAGAGCCGTTGGGGCGTTACATCTCTACCGTCTAATGATTGGCGTCCAATGTGGAAATTAGAATTATTGCGAAGTCGTAATGGGAAATGCTTTTCAGCAGATGTGGTCTGGAATCCTGCAACGGCTTCATTCAGTCTGCCTTCTTGAGATACTGCTTTGTGATATCGGATATTTTATGTAGGTTAATCAAAATTGATCAATCTTGTGTGCATCAAATCCGTAACGGCTTTTAGTGCTAGATGACGCTATAAATATTGATCCTCTAATAAGGGAGACCGGTATAATTTTCGGCAAGAGAAGTTAGTGCTGCTTCAGAGGATAGAAGATATTCTAATTCGGCCAACCGAATTCTGTTCTCAAAAGTATTAGTTTCAGCTGACTTGTGAAGCATGGATGTCATCCACCAGCTAAATCTTTCGGTTTTCCAAACACGAGACAGAGCAGTTTTAGAATAATAATCTAGTTCTTTCTTTGAGCCTGTATCGTAAAAGGCAATAAGGGCGTTTGACAGAT
>NZVJ01000049.1 GCA_002701455.1 Rhodospirillaceae bacterium | reverse complement strand
ATTCTCTGCCAGTGCAATTATTGGCTTATCACACGGCGAGACAAAAGGGCACTGAGATTGACCAGCCGCGTAATTTAGCGAAAAGCGTAACTGTAGAATAGTGGTGTAGGGGAGTAAGGTTTTAACCCTAGTATCCCCATAGGGACTGACCCATCTTCACGACCTATGATTTTATTAATGCTTATGCTAATCATTTTATAATGAATGAGGACAAATTTGAATTTATAAAAAGCAAATATCAATATTGGTCCAGTTGGGCAGTTTGGGCGGAAGAAGGGGACAGTCCAAAAAGCAATGTTGGTGATTTAAGTATTTTGGATCCTAAAAGAAATCCTAAAATACTAGAGATACTAAATCCGAACATTGTTTTAGTGGCATTAAATGTTTCAAGAGGAGATATAACCCAACCCTTTGCAAACTTTCACGACTCACGACCTGAAGCAACAGACTTTAAAATAAGATATGCCACTAAAAACACCATCCTTTGGGGGGCATATATGACAGATATTATAAAAGACTTCGAAGAGAAGGTTTCTGGCAAAGTCCGAAGTTTTTTAAAGAATAATCGGGATTTTGAGAAAGAAAACATTGATTTCTTTCTGAATGAATTATCAGAAGTCGGTGCAATTAATCCCACATTCATTGCTTTTGGAAATGATGCTTATGATATCCTTAAACGAAACCTCAAAGAAGAGTTTAATATCTTAAAAATTCCTCACTATGCAGTTTATACTGGAAAAGAGAAATATCGGGAACAGGTTGCGAAGCAGTGCAGACAAATATTTTAGTTGATCATGAAAATAGACAAGTTAAAAAATCTACTCTTACCGCTTAAAGGAAATGAGAAAACAAATTTCCTTCGTGACTTAAAGTCTTATGTGTATGTCTATTGTGAGATTGATGAAGACAATAGACGGATACCGATCTACGTCGGTAAAGGAAAATCCGATAGATTTTTCTCCCATTTGAATAATCTAAGCGATGTTTCTAACCAGAAGAATAAAAAGATCATCAACCTAATAAAGGAAAATAGATTAGGTATAGATATATTGGCATATAATCTTACCGATAAAACTGCTGTAGCAATTGAATCAGCATGTATTGACTTAATGGGAATAGAAAATCTCGAAAATATAGTGCGAGGAAAAGGAGAAAATATAAAAAGGGTCCCTCTTACCGAGTTGACGAATTTGTTAACAGAAAAAACTGTTAAAGTACATCATGACCACCGAGGTATCGCTATACTAATTAACAAACACTACAAACCTACCTTTGGAGACTTGGAAACCTTTGAAATTACGAGAGGAATTTGGAGTAAAAGGATTGTTACTACATGTGAAAAGAATGATGCAAAATTTGCTTATGCAACTTTTAATGGTGTGGTTAAAGATGTTTACATTATTCATAGTTGGGTTCCTGCTGGAACTCAAGAATACTTCAGTAGATCATTAGATCCAGAAAGACTTAAAACAGCAAGGTGGGAATTTGTTGGAAAAAAAGCACCAAATAAAATTCGTGAACTGTATGTCGGAAGAATTCTCGAAAAGAAAAGGAGTTATGGTGATCCTTTCATGCTTGTAGGGTATAATTAATCTAAAATAAATTTTCTATTTTCTGCTTTAAAAGGGAATGACGACTAATTTGTATACGTTTTCATTAATTTTATAAAATCTTAAAATTTTCATATCTAACTTTTTCAAGTGATTTTGTTGTATCAAATCATATTCGGATGATATTATTTTCTTCTTAAGAAGTTTTCCTTTTAACCACCTGCCTAAAATAGTGTGATCACCCTCAGTTGACAGGTTTTCACCTAGGTTCTTGCCATAGCAAATAAATCTATAAACGGTGTCTTCATCCATTATAACTTCAAATGGGGTGTTTTTTTCAGGTGAGCATCCTTTAGATTTTTCTTTTGATGGTAAAATGAACTCCATTTCATAGGGATCTCTTTTTTGTGGATTTTTTACACTCTTGGGTGATGCTTTCGATACGTTCAAGTTGGACGCTTTGTGCAACGATTTTTGATAAATTGGATACTCGAAAAACTCATGATTTTTTTTAACATCCAATTTATCAAAAATCACATTGTTGGTTTTTACATTCTCAATTATTAATGTACCGTTCTTGTCTAATTTTTTAGTAGCAATTTTTTTTGCGGCGAACTTAATTTTTGGATCAGAAATTATTATTTTATCTAAACCTTTCTGAAATTTAATTATCTTTTGGCATTCTTTGAAATTATCAATTCTATAATTGCATTCAATATTCTGAGAAAAACCATTTTTTGAAAAATTAGAAGACCCTAATTATACTTTTGCACTTTTATCATCATAAAAAGAATAGACTTTCCCATGAAAGGTTTCGGTAGATAAATAGATACCGGACTTAGAATTAATAGCAGATATATCTTGATTAAGGTTTTTTAAAAACTTTACTAGATTTTCGGTTGCATCTCTACTCCAGCCAAAAATTAGTATGAACTGACCCTTTTTTGCGATGTCAAGAAATGAGTCACGAAAAGATGTTAATTTCTCTTCTGATAAGAAACCAACTGAAATTATGCAATTTTTATATGAGTTGAAATTTTTAAGTAATTCATCTTCAAAAAGAGTTGTTTTATCATTTGTGGTTATAAACATCAGGCAACTCCGGACAATTCATTGAGACTTATTATAAATAATTGCTCATTCAAATACCTTCATTAATCGGAGGATAGACATCCATGAATAATCTCAGCAAATCTTTCTATCATTGCAACAGTAACAGAATTTCCTGCTTGCTTATATAACTGGGTATTTGGAACATCATCAGGTAATTTAAATGTTGCAGGGAAACCTTGAAGATTAAAACATTCACGTGGAGTGAGTTTTCTAATTCCGAACGTGTCTTTTATTAATGGAACATTGTGACCACCCGTCCCCATATTTGCGGTTAAAGTAGGGCATACTCCACTTTTATTTTCTCTAACATAAACTCTTCTCCATTGATAAAATGTTTCTTTTTTTGTGATAGATGTTGATAGCTCAGGATAATTGTATTTATCTTGTCCATAATAATATTTTTCTTCAACCTCATGAGCCTCTAAAAATTTAGATACTGGCAATAACTTACCTTTTTTCTCAGGAGGAAAATTTTTTTGGAAATAAGTGCTTTTTGGTTTTGATGTGTCCAAAAAAGCATGTTTCCCCTCTAAAAAACAAACTATAAAAGTTCTTTCTCTATTTTGAGGAACGTCAGTATAATCACTTGTATTCATAACTTTTGAAAAAACGCAGTATCCAGTTTTTTCAAGACTATCTTGAATAATTTTAAATGTTCTCTTTTTATCATGAGTAAAAATATTTTTTACATTTTCCAGCAGGAGCACCGTTGGTTTTCGTGGAAGTTCATTGATTATTCTAATTATCTGAAAAAAGACATTGCCTCGCTGATCCTCGAACCCTTTTCTATAGCCGGCAACAGAAAATGCCTGGCATGGGAACCCCCCAACCAGAATATCCACCGCTTCTAGAGTTTTTCCATCCAGATTGTTGATATCTTCTTCATAAAATTTATGCTTAAAGTTCGCTCTATAGGTTTTTGCAGCATATGGATCAACGTCTGTAGACCAGGCTATTTTAAATTTGTTTGTTTTTTNGAAGCCGAGCTCGATACCCCCGACCCCTGAAAATAANCCGCCAACTTTATATTTCTTATTCNGCATAAGAGAGATTTACCTGTTTCCTGTCATATGCTGTATTGTAGCCATTATGGACACTGTTTCAAAATCTCAGCGTTCTCGCAATATGTCTAGAATTAAATCGAAAAACACTAGGCCGGAAATGNTTGTGAGAAGAAAACTGTTTCAANCTGGGATAAGGTACAGACTGCATTCTAAAAAACTGCCNGGCAAGCCGGANATAGTCATTCACAAGTACAAACTGATNGTTGATGTGAGGGGATGTTTCTGGCATGGACACGAAAACTGCAGATATTCATCAACACCAAAATCGAATACTTCATACTGGTCTGAAAAAATAATCAAAAACAAANAAAGNGATGCAAAGAATCAAAAAATATTGAAGGAGGAGGGGTTTACTNTTTTTGTTGTCTGGGAATGTGAAACAAAGATCGAAGNAATTCTGAATTCAAAAANCGAAGCAATAAAAAGTCACATTGAAAGCACGAAAGCTTATTNCCCAAAATAAGCCTAATATTGCAGTCAAACGCTGCAATAAATACTAATTTGGTATTCAANGNGAAGTAGGANGGTCGANCGGGTCTAATTTCTAACGNNTGAGTNGTNTTGTTCGANTTTTTTAACGGTATCTGAAAAGAGAATTTTAGAAAATTTTACAATACTTTATCTGCCCGATCAGATTTCATTGCTCAAAGCTAAAAAGAAACTNTTTAAGTTTTTCTGGATTTCAATTAGGGGAGTTTCTCAAAAGCTGGAATGCCTTCAGGAAGCTGGCGGTATTCCTGTTTGTCGACACAGAAAATTGCCGACTCGGGTTTAAACCAGGAGTGATCGTCTAGAGTTCCAATTTTTAAAACTAACATTCCAGGCCGTGGCGGGCTTTTAACACAAAGGTGGGTTCCGCAATCACCGCAAAAGTACCGAATCCTGGGAGTTTCGAGATCATCACGCTTGAAAACTTTTGGGCTGCCCTTTGTGAAATTAAAACTCTCTTCTTTAATAATAATAGAGGTGTTTGACCCTCCTCCAGAAAGGTATCTGCATTCCCTGCACAGGCACAACATCTGAGANTGTATNGAATCCTTTTCGAATTCGTATTCAATCTNGCCGCAATAACACCTTCCTGTAAGCATGATACATTCCCCACTTGCGATTAATCATTCCAAGTCCAGCCTTCNATTAAGTTTCTTTGCATATCATAAACGGCATGATAAGCAAAAGCGACTATTGAACTTAGTGAGTATGTAGGAAGTAACCTCCCAAAGAGGAGGCTGTGTCTTAAATTAAACTTTTAAAATTATTCCTCGAAAACCTCTTGTGGTCCCCATTTCTTTATAAAATTTAATAACTGGCTTTTTTCCTGCTCTAAGAACTGCAATTCAATTCTGTATGTGCTGTCATCTTCATGTTCGTCATCAAGTTTGGTGATTTGCTTATCAAGAAGTGTCAGACGATTTCGTGCTTCTTCAATAATATAACGATCACTATAGTCCTTATTTTCGTTTACTTCCTTCTCGGACCCTGTTTCAAGAAGCCCGTCTTCNACGTCAAGTACTGTGAATTGGTGAACAAGCTCATCTACCTGAAAAGCGTCTCGTATAATTTGTCTTATGGGCATGATTAGGAATATCTCTTTGTTTAATTAGGGCTAAACTATTGAAGAATTTGAGCGCTGTGCACAGTCGATCGGTATAGCAAGAANCATCTTTANGTGCAACGGTTAGAAGCTCAGTTTTTAAAGAAGCTGTATGGTAATTTTTTTTACTTGTGATTTAGCATTTTTGTTAATCTAATTGGCCCCCTCTTGAAGGNTTTTTGCANAAATAACTTCATAAATTTCTGATTTTTAATCGACGTTTTATTTGTTGTACGTTAGCGAGAAAAAATATGNATACGAGTTTAATAAATTTAACGGCATCAGAAGCTGTGGAGGGCCTAAAGAAAGGTGAGTTCTCACCTTTGGAGCTAATATCGGCAGCCGAGACGCGCATTTCTGAAACAGAGCCAGCCATCAATGCCTTGCCCACAGTGTGCTTTGACAGGGCTAGAGCCTATGCGAAGTCTCTCANGAAACAGGNAAAAGATGAGANCATGAANTGCCGAGGATGGTTGGCGGGNCTNCCTGTNGCAATAAAAGACCTCACGGATGTCGCGGGTGTGCGGACCACTTACGGATCTACTATTTTCAAAGATCATGTTCCAAAAACTTCACACCCTCTTGTCACAAGAATAGAAAAGATGGGAGGGATAATAATAGCAAAGTCAAACACGCCGGAATTTGGAGCTGGTGGGTCAACCTTCAACGAAGTATTTGGTAAAACCCGCAATCCATGGAATACATCTTTAACGCCTGCGGGGTCAACCGGTGGAGGTGCCGCCGCTCTTGCCGCCGGGCAAGTTTGGCTGGCTCATGGCAGCGATCACGGGGGAAGTCTGCGTCGTCCTGCCACTTACTGTTCTGTAGTCGGATTGCGGCCATCTCCAGGACGAGTGACAAGAGGTACAGTAAATACAATGTTTTCACCGTTATCTGTGCAGGGGCCTATGGCGCGTACGGTGGAAGATGTAGCGTTATTCCTCGATACAATGGCGGGATTTTGCCCTCTTGACCCTATGACATTTGATGCCCCCTCTATGTCGTTTTCTGAAAGTATCCGGAAAGCGGNACCTCCCAAACGTATTGCCTATGCCTCANCAATTGGTGGTGCGCCTGTTGATAAAGAAACAAGGGACATTGCTGCTAAGGCTATGGAATATTTTAGGTCAATGGGTACAGAAGTGGACGAGATCGTTATAGAAATAGANGATTTAGAATCAACTTTCCTCGCATTANGATCACACCAATTTGTTATTGATAGAGAGCTGCAGCTNAAAAATCACCGCGATCAAATTAAAAAGGATATTATTTGGAATACAGAACTGGGTCTTAGCCAAAGCACNTCCGATTTAGCTCGTGCAGAGCGAGCTCGGAAAAAAATATATGAAACCTTTTCATTACTGTTTCAGGAATATGACTTAATAGTTACACCGGGCGCCAATACCCCAGCCTTTGACGTAAACTTGCGTCATCCGTCGATGATAGACGGCGAAAAATTAGAACATTACATGGGNGCATCGCTTCTCACGGGCGCAGTAACTNTAAGTGCGTCTCCTGCTTTGTCGTTACCTTGCGGGTTTGACCAATATGAACGGCCTGTCGGATTACAGATCGTAGGCAGGCCTCGTGGGGAGGCCAGTCTATTAGCTGCTGGTAGTTTATTTGAGAAGGCTAGTCAACTTNATAAATTGGTNCCTCTCGATCCCAAAAAGGGCGTTGTTCCGCCATTAAATTGATGAAANATTTCGAAGTATTCAGCTAGCTTTTGTTAGAAAGACTAGTTTAACCAATCCTCAATTCCCTNGAGACCTTTATCGCGTANTTTTTTCGGCGCGCCGCTGTAATTAAAAGAATTTCGNGCAAGTTGCGCNATTATATTGTCGTCCAAGAGCATTTCTTCCCGGCACAAATTAAATTCATCNAGAAGACTTGGGCCAAAAAGAAGCGGGTCGTCACTTCCTATGGAACATGCAATGCCCGCTTCAATAAAGCGAGGCAGCGGGTGAGACTTGATTGTAGGAAAAACACTCAATTGGATATTCGACGAGGGGCAAACGTCTAAGCATATATTCTTTTCTCTGATTTTTTTCATTAAGGCTTCGTCCTCGATTGCTAGAACGCCATGTTGAATTCGCGATGCGCCCAGTAAATCAATTGCTTTGTCTACCGAATCTGGCCCTTTNCCAGGTGNGGGNGCGATCTCGCCTGCATGCGGAGTTAAGAGGAGTCCTTCAGCTTTAGCNCCAATTTGGAATGCTTCTNTGAAAAGTTCTGGCGGGTATCCCTCTTCGTTTCCATGCAGGCCAAGGCCTGCTATNCCTGAGTATGCCTCCCCATTATTTATATTCTTTGGATTAATCAGGTGGCTCTTCGACGCAATTAAATTGGACGTNAGCTGTGCTCTNGCAATAGCCTGTTCTAAAGATCTTGTGCGGTCGATCGCTGAAATGAACCCAATCCCGACCCCTGTTTTTTCAGNAGTAATTTGCGCAGCATGCAGAACAAAAGCCCAGCCTTCCTCGGANGTCTCGAATAACTTGTANGGACTATCTTCTCTCAGAATAGTATACCGGTCTGCATCGAAAGCNGGCTCGATCCAAGTAGCGCCATCTTCAGCGGCATCTTCNGCCACTTCCTGAATTACACGAGCCAGATCTTCTTTTGTACGAATACTTTCCGAAGCAGCTCTATAAACCGCATTGAAAGCCAGAAAATTCGAAAATTGTTTTCCCCTAGTATCGTTTGGTCTGTCCAAGTTATATCGTTCACAATATTCCGTAAGTGTTTGAGGACGCATTGAGCCTTCTAAATGCAGGTGCAGATGCGCTTTCGGCAGATGTTTTAGNCTTCTAGCGGTCATATATTAGTACCCTTAATACTGTGTGATAGCCGTGATACATATGGGACGATACAAAAAGCGNGATTGATATCAAATTTATCTTCATGCCGAAGAGGTAGCATTTTATCAATTTTTCAGCAATTATTTNGGCANGAATTTTATTAAGTGTTCACNCCAGCATNCCTTGGNANTNNTNATATTTTGNATTTTTATCTANATGTATTAGTTGAGNTGTTANATGCCGTCTGTAAGTTTGCNTTGAAAGNNATAAATTNTCCCGNGGGCATGTCTTGGTCACCGCGANAACGTGTTCCCAGAGTCCGTCTGCCATATAATAAANANNAGGATGACTATGGAATATTNTGAANATNCACCTNAAAAGCCTGTTTTTTCCCAGAATACCCCACTTTAATGCGTACTTCTTCTAAGAAAGCCTACTTCTTTGCTGCGCTTCTGATCATATCAATCGCGACACTTGTTATAGCGATTTTTTCACGAAGTGAGATAGTTAAAATGGGACTTAGATGGATTGAATTTCTCTCNAATGTTCCGGGATTGAGCGGTCTATTACTCTTAATAATTTTTCCCGTGTTATTCTTGTTAGGGTGCTTAGCAGTAAAATGGTTGTCCCAATATTTTAACGCTTGAGCGGATATATTATTCTTAAAAATGCTCTTCTCCTAAAGTAAAAATTCCCGAAATTATCCGAAACGGAGAAATTATTGTAATAATTGAGAAATTTAACTATTATCATGTAACTTTTGCTTTGGGATGGAGAGAAGCATGCGTTATTCGCAGTACCTGGCACAAACAAATGTCAGCTATAAAACNGTTAGCTATAATNTGCTGACACCTAAGCCAGTCGATGGTGACCCGAACGCTTTAAAACCAAAAAAAATAAGTATTACGTTTAAAAGCGCGGTAGACCTTCTTNGCCCATACAGCTTCGTAAGGATTATGGACCAAATAAAAGCTGTTGTGCCTTTAGCCTTATATTTGATTCTTTTCCAGGTATTAGTTTTAAGNACGCCAATTGATGCAGCGATTTCCCTTGCTATAGGCTTGGCGGCCGTAATAGTCGGGTTGGCTGTTTTCATGGAAGGCTTGAGCACTGGGCTTATGCCGTTTGGTAAGATTATAGGAGATAATCTGCCTAAAAAAGCCTCTATGACAGTAGTTTATATAATTATCGGTATACTCGGTGTCGGCGTAACCTTCGCTGAACCAGCTATTGGTGCTCTCCAAGCATTTGGCGCCTCTGTAGATGTGAAGAAAGCCCCATACTTATACGAACTATTAAATAATTGGACGCTTCCGCTTGTTCTTATGGTAGGCGCTGGGGTCGGTCTTGCCGCTATTTTGGGAACAGTAAGATTTGTAAAGGGCTGGTCTTTGAAACCAATGATTTATTTGGCATTAACCCCTGTGGCCTTACTTTCTTTGTATGCTTGGAGTGATCCAAACCTCGTAAGCATCCTCGGTTTAGCCTGGGATTGCGGTGCNGTAACAACCGGTCCAGTTACGGTCCCCTTGGTATTATCACTGGGGATAGGAATAGCAAATGCTGCCGGCAAAGGNAATTCCTCTCTTTCAGGNTTTGGCGTTGTTACGTTGGCGTCTTTGTTCCCAATATTGGCTGTTTTAATACTTTCAGTTTTTGTGTCGTTCACCGTCANTCCAGAACAGATCATAGCCGCTGCGGCCAGCGCGGGTAGCNCAACGCAGACTGAGCTCGGCATATGGGATCAAACGCCATTAGTTGAAATTGTTTTGGGTGTGAGAGCTATCCTGCCACTAGTCATCTTTCTTATGTTCGTTCTTTTTGTCGTACTCAAGTCGTCCTTGCCCAATAGAATGGTAACTATTTATGGGCTAGTCCTATCTATACTAGGAATGTGTATATTTAATGTCGGGTTGACATACGGCCTGGGTGCAATCGGTTCTCAAACAGGAAGTGCGCTTCCTTCTGCCTTTATGCAGCTGCCAATTGTTGAAAATTCACCCCATTACCCGGAAATAATCGGTTTTGTAATATGTGTTGGTTTTGCTTTCTTACTCGGGTTTGGTTCAACGCTAGCTGAACCCGCTTTGAATGCTCTTGGACTTACTGTCCAGGAATTGACTAATGGCGCATTCAAAAAATCAATGCTTATGTATAGTGTGGCTATGGGTGTGGCTGTAGGAATTGCCCTTGGTGTTGCAAAGTTAATTTTTCATCTAGATCTCATGATGTTGCTGTTGCCCCTGTATGCGATTGGTATAGTTATGACCTTTCTATCAACAGAGGAATTTGTGAATGTTGCCTGGGATAGTGCAGGTGTTACAACTGGACCGGTAACCGTTCCTTTGGTTCTTGCTATGGGATTGGGGTTGGGTAACGCAGTTTCTGCAGTTGAAGGCTTTGGAATATTATCACTAGCAAGTATTTGCCCAATTGTCGCAGTTTTGACGATGGGACTGGTAATACAAATGACCCAGAAAACAAAGGTAACTCAAGAAAGCTAAAAAGTTTAACTAACAGGTAAGGATATTAGACATGGCTGGAAGAAATATAACGTATTTATCTGAAGCAAACTTAATAACGTGCGTTCTTCAAACCGGGTTAGCTGAGGGAGTGCTGGAGGCCGCTAAAAACTGTGGTGCTCAGGGCGCAACTATAAGTTATGCACGAGGCACGGGTATTCGAGAAAGAATGGGACTGCTGGGAGTCACTATCGATGAGCAGAAAGAAGTTATCCGTATAATCGTTTCGGAAGAACAGGCTGATAGAGTATTTGAAGCAATGTTCCTTGCAGGCGGCCTTGACACGCCGGGTAAAGGAATAATGTTTATGACTAAACTGGATCGTGTTGCGACTTACATACCTGAATCAGTTCTGAAAGAAATTGCTTGAGGAGCGAAAGATGACAGTTGAAATTGGAGCACTGCTCAGTAAAGACTTTGGTCAAAAGGTTCTAGAAGAATTGAACAATTTCGAAGGTGTGAAAAGCATAAGCGTGGAGACCGGAAGATCCAGTGATCTTTTCGAAGAGAAGCAATTCGGAACATTCGGCGAAGCTGCGATAGTTAGCATTATTGCTGACGCCGGACAGAAGGATAAGGTTTTTGATGCACTCTATGACCTGTGTGAGCTTGGGGGGCACCAGAGCGGATTGGTATTCATGACGCCGGAGATAATCAGGTCAACACTCGATGCCAAGTGAATAGAAGCCTTAAAGGCGGGCTTTGCATACGAGCCGTATTATTTCTCCGTCATTACCCACTCTCCACTCCAATCTTTCGGTGGTGGAGATTTTTTGAATAATTCGCATCTTTCTATGTAGAGTTTACTTGGAACGTCCTCAGAATTGGCATCTAGGGCAGCTCTAAAAGACTTAATAGCATCGTCGAACTTTGTACCTCTGTAGTGCGCTAAACCTTCTGTGAAATGGCCCACTACGTCCATTCTTGCGGGGAAGCTTTCATCGTCATGGAAATCAAGAACCTCAAAGATTGAGACGGGTTCTGTTTTACCCTTCACAACGATGCGATCCAGTTCCCTTAATGCATAAATACCCTTTAAGTTATTTTGCGTGAATTCGGAAATTATTATTTGAGCTCCATATGTCTTGCAGCTTCCTTCTAATCTTGCCGCGAGATTCACGCCATCACCTATCATTGTAAAATCCATACGTTTGGACGAGCCTATATTTCCAGTTACTACATTGTCTGTATTGACGCCTACTCCCATACCAACAGGCATCTTATCTGCCTTTACCCGGTCGGCGTTCCATATGCGCAATTCAGAAATCATCGCTATAGATGATCGGACAGCAGCATCGGCAGCGTCTTCACTTGGCAGAGGAACGCCAAAGCCGGCCATTATCGCATCTCCAATAAATTTGTCCAACATTCCTCCAGCATCGCTTATACAGGCTACCATTATTTCAAAATATTCATTTAGCATAGAGACTGTATCTTGAGGCCCCAGAGCTTCCGCTATAGTTGTAAAGCTTCTGATATCTGTAAAAAGAACCGTCGCCTCAGCTGCCTTTCCCCCAAGCATAGCCTGCCCATCCCCCTCTTCGAGTAGTTGGTTGGCAAGCTGCGGGTCCATATAGCGCGACATTGTTGAACGAACACGTTTTTCGCTAGATATATCTTCGACTAAAATTAATGCTCCTATATTTTCTCCTTCCCCGGATATCATTGGTTGTAGTGCTATATTAGCAGATACTTTACTGCCTTCGCCCGTTATTAAATCCGCATCCTCTAAATTTTCGGTTTCGCCCGTTTCTCGCACCTTATTAATTTTTTCTAAAAGCCAGCCATTCTGTTTATCAAGAACATCAGNCANNGGTTTTCCGAGNTTCTCTTCACTNGATANCTGTACGATTTTTTCGGCNGAAGCNTTTATACTCTTGAGNTTGCCCTCNTCATCCACNGTGATGACGCCATTNGACATACTNTGAAGCATTGCTTCGTTATAGTTTTTNACTGCCTGCATNTCGTTGAACATTTTTGCGTTTTCAAGGCCAACAGAAATTTGCGCAGTGAACGCTTGAATCCTATGTTCGTCTTCCTCGGTAAAAGGCCCGCCAATTTTATTGAGGGCCTGGGTTACTCCGATCCTTTTTCCTTCTTTATTTAGTATCGGTACACAAAGAACGGACCGNGTGAAGAAACCTGTTTGCTTATCAAAGGANGGGTTGAAGCGNAAGTCAGCGTAGGCATGCGGGATATTNACNTTNTCTCCCGACTGAAACACGGCACCAGAAATACCAGCATTATTTGGAAGTCGTATTTCGAATGCTCCAAGTCCAGCCCCTACCATAGAAAATAATTCATCTGTTTTTTCATCGTTGAGAAAAACAGTCGCTCTCTCACAGACAAGCATGTCCGTAGCAGCATCGACAACGTGATTTAAAAGCCGGGACAAGTCCAACTCCGTTGTGAGCTTTGAGACCAATTCCATAAATTCGGCCTCACGCCGTTTTTGCGCCTCCATCCTTTCGGTAAGTGCGTAGGTATTTAATGTAGAAGCGCACTGCGATGCAACCAGCTCAATTTTTGCAAGATCAGCTTTAGTAAACTTCCCTTTTTGCTTGTTGAGAACTTGCAGAACGCCTATCGGAATGTCGCCCGTTGAAAATATTGGCACGCAAACGAGGCTTTTTGTTTGATAGCCGGTGCGTTCGTCTACTTCTTTATTAAATCGTTCATCGTTGTAGGGACTGTTAACTATTGCAGATTCGGCATTCATGAAAACCCAGCCGGCAACGCCGGACTGTTCGTCTATTCTAATTTCTCTGGATAAATTCCCTAGTGCCACCCGAGTATATAATTGGTGAGCGCCTGGATCATGAAGGAACAAGCTGCCTCTATCAGCCTCAAGCATCTGCGTGACGTGAGTAATTAAATATTCTAGGATTTCGTCGAACGATCCTAGTCGTGAAAGGTCACTAGCGATGTCGCGGGATTGTTCTGATAAATTATCTTTATTCGTTTTCATCTTATTAGAGACATTTTTACCCGGCGCTTTCATACACCAACTCCCTTTAGCAATCCTTTTTTAATGTGCTCTTTTATCAACTTTTTTTCTTGTCCGTCGGAAAATTATTTGCGTAGTCTGTTCTTATTGCGTCCATTGTCTCTCGAAGCGCCTGAACATTTGCTTCAGACTCCCGTCGAGCTGCGTCATGGCTGGCACGTTCCTTATCTAGCTTTTCTTCATAATCATTTCGCATTTTTTCCATATTTTCTCTAAGCGCCTGCGTCCGCGCTTCGGCTTCCCGTCGCCCGTTGTCGGATAGTGCCCGTTCGTTATCTAATTTTTCTTCATAGTCGTTGCGCATTTTCTCCATAGTTTCTCGAAGCGCCTGGGTGCCGGCCTCGGAATTCCTTTGTACTCCTCCATGTGAAGCGCGCTCGGCATCCAGTTTCTCTTCGTAATCGTTGCGCATTTTCTCCATAGTATCGCGGAGGGCTTGGATGTTTGTCTCTGCTTCTCTGCGCGCAGCCTGATGTAAAGCCCTTTCATTATCCAACTTTTCTTCATAGTTACTGCGCTGTTGTTCCAAATTATTTCTGAGGGCTTGAATATTGCTCTCTGCCTCTCTGCGGTTTCCATCTTGCTCCGCGCGCAGATTTTCAATCTGCGCCAAAGTATCAGCAGCGGAATTTTCGAGTTTTTCCCGAAGAGCCCTTATTGTTTCTTCCAACAAGCGTTTTTCCGATTCTGCCGATGCTTTGAGTTGATCTATTTCGTTCTCGGTTGCAATTATAACAAGGCTCCCCTTTGCGTAAGGACTGCGATCGTATAAACAGTAGCAGAACTGTAATCTTATAAATACGCTTAAGGAAATAGAAAAGTTAGTTTTTAGTCTACAATATTTGATAATTCACCAACTTTTTCCATAAGATTGTCCGCGGTGATAATACCCTGAGATATTATTTCTAGTTCCGCCGACTCCAGCGCTTCAGCCACCCAAGTGTTACATGTATTAAACAAATGGAATTCGCCGCCACTCAAATAAAAGCGGCTCATTTCTTCACCATATAACCCACTGCCAACGGCCCTTGCGTCTCCGTTTGCATTCCTAACAAAACTTCTATGAATAAAACTCAAGAGTTTACTATACTCTTCCGCAGTGAGTTTAAGCTTTAGAATTTCAGAACTGGCAAACGTCTTCTTCACCGAACGTTGGAAAGCATAGACGTGCATAACCGACCCTTCTGATGTAAAAGCTGCCTCAAAAGCCATTAGAGTGGTTGGTGTGTTAGATTTATAAAAACGCGCATCGCCCCATCCAACCTCTAGAAAATTGGAATCAGGGAAATGTTTAGTTTCTGGGAGATTTCGTTTTAGGATTGTATTTACCGGCAGGACAATTCCAACGTGCCATCCAGTATTCACCAAGTGAATTACTCTGCTTTGGGCTGCAGTGTCAAAAATAACTAACACCGTTAAAATAAGTGAGAACAGCGTCAGTCTTGATAAAACTCGAATGTTGACCATGTCCAGAAACCAATCCNTGCAGCTGGTGGGTAACCCCATCCGAGTATCATTCAATAAATTCGGTTTGACCATTTAATCTTTAATGATTGAGATACTTATTTGATTTTAACAAGCTAGAGATACANGCTTCTCAAGGAAATCCAAAAATTTTTGTCAATTATCCCCTTTTTCACTTTAAATGATGAAGTTAAAGTCTCGGTTACAAATATTTAGAGGGTTNCTGANAANCTCGTTTTTTCTGAAAGGTTACAAGTATGCCAAAGTTTGACTACGATCTTATAACTATTGGGGCTGGCTCTGGCGGCGTAAGGGCCTCACGCCTAGCAGGTTCCTACGGCGCTCGTGTTGCTATAGTTGAAGAACTGAGAGAAGGGGGTACATGCGTTCTTAGGGGATGCGTACCAAAGAAGTTATTGGTCTATGGAAGTCATATCACTGAAGAGGTCGCGGACGCAGCAGGTTATGGTTGGAACTTTGAAACAGTAAACCATAATTGGACAAACATGATTGAAGCAAAAAACAATGAACTNGACCGTCTTCACCAGATATANGTGAATTTGCTGGATAACGCTGGCGTAGAGCGTATCAGCGGGCGAGGNGTATTGGCTGATAAACATACCGTTAGAGTAGGGGAAAAAGAAATCACCGCTGAGCGAATTTTAGTTGCGGTAGGCGGATGGCCAAATAAACCGGATATTCCTGGTATAGAGCATTCAATCAGTTCAAATGAAGCACTTGAGCTGAGTGAGAGACCTAAACGCATCGTGATAGTAGGTTCAGGCTATATAGCTGTCGAATTTGCTGGAATATTTGCAGGATTTGGATCCGAGGTAGATGTTGTTTTTAGGGCGGATAAAGTACTGAGAGGATTTGATACCGACTTACGTAACGCTTTGATGGAAGAAATGGCAAAAAAGGGTGTTAAAATACANGCGGAGTGCTTGCCGGAAAGAATAGAAAAAATCAAGACAGGATATAAAGTTCACCTTTCGAACAATAAANATATTGAAGCAGATCAGGTGCTTTATGCAACCGGTCGAGTTCCAAACACAAAAGNCTTGGGGCTTGAAGAAACAGGTGTNAATTTGCAAGAAAATGGCGCGATAATCGTAAATGAATGGAANCAATCGAATATTAGCAATATTTACGCTTTAGGAGACGTGACTGATCGGATCAATTTGACGCCAGTTGCGATTGCTGAAGCGCAGGCATTCGCGGAAACAGTGTTCAACACGAATCCAAAAAATATGGACTATAGTGATATCCCATGTGCNGTCTTCAGCCAGCCGCCGATTTCTTCCGTGGGGCTATCAGAGGATGAGGCTAGAAATAAATTTGGAGAAATTGATGTATATATATCCGGGTTTCGGCCGATGAAATACACTATGACAAAAAATCCGGAACGNGGTCTCCAGAAACTTATTGTAGATAGAAAGTCCCAACGCGTTGTTGGAGCTCACATGATTGGTGTAGATGCTCCTGAGATAATACANGGAATAGCAATAGCTATTAAGGCGAAAGCGACAAAGGCAGATTTTGATTCCACGATTGGAATACACCCGACAGCAGCCGAAGAATTTGTTACGATGAGACANCCTAGAGCCGAATGAAATAATTAAGATNAAAATNCAGAGCANNGGAGAGGNAGTTGGTCAGAATATTATTATAAGCTTAAAAAGTTTTGAACGAAACTTAGCCTAACAGCTCCGTATACTTTGACAGCCATGCTGTTTTTAGATCGTTTTCTTTGGCCCCACCGTCATAAGCGGGGGAAACGATAATCTGTGCATTTGAAATTGTTACTTGGAAAATTCCGTGAATGCCGTCTAAAAAANCTTCAAATTCTTTGAACATGTTTCGCAGATTGCTAAATTCCGCAGAGCCAGGATTTATATAATTGGCGGTTCCAGTGAGTCGGCAGGCTTTCCTGCGAAAAACATCTACATAATTCAGTTCCACGTTTGGGTTGGCTTTTACATTGCGGCGCGTTTTGGGCGACCTAATATCGAGAAATGCTATCTCATTAGGACTAAGCACTACTGTGGTGGCCTTTGGGGAAACTGCGGGCTTTCCGTCTGGTGTTACCGTGGCGANTAATCCTAGCGTATTTTCTTCTATTAATGTTCTCATCTCTGGTGTGAGCATTTTACTGTCCCTGTTACGCCTTTTTATTCCATGTATCCCTGAGAGAAATGGTACGATTGTACACGGGCAAATCAGGCCTNCTGTCGAGGTCTTTATAAAAATAGCCCAGCCTCTCAAATTGGATGGGGGTTGTTTCGTCTAACGTTAGCAAGTCGGGCTCAATCTTGCAGTTTGTTAAAACTTCAAGCGAATTTGGATTAATGTCGTCTATAAAATCTCGATCACGTCCCGGAGTTGGAGAGTTATAAAAAGAATTATAGATCCGTACCTCTGCATCTTTTGCATGTTGTACAGAAACCCAATGTATGGTTCCTTTCACTTTTCTGCCATCAGGTGCGTTACCTCCTCTTGTTTCTGGGTCGTATGAACACCTAAGTTCAACAAGGTTTCCGCCCTTATCTTTTATTAAATCGTTACATGTTATAAAAAAGGCATACCTCAATCTGACTTCTTTACCTGGAGCTAGACGAAAAAATTTGTTTGGTGGTTCTTCCATGAAGTCGTCTTGTTCTATCCAAATCTCTCTCGAAAAAGGTATTTTCCGCAATTCTTGTTTACTTGAATTAGGGTTATTAACAGCTTCCAGCCATTCTGTTTTGTCTTCTGGAAAGTTCTCTATCACTACCTTTAAAGGCCTTAAAACGGCCAACCGTCTTTCGGCATTATAATTTAGATTATCCCTTATACAGTGTTCCAGTAATGCAAGTTCAACCTCTCCCTCGTTTTTTGAAACCGAAACTCGCGTCACAAAATCCCTTATAGCCTCTGCTGGAACGCCTCGCCTCCTTAGGCCTGAAATAGTAGCGAGCCGCGGGTCATCCCAGCCCCTAACATGTTTTTCCGTCACTAATCGTGTAAGGTTTCGTTTAGACAGCACCGTGTGACTAATTTGCAATTTTGCAAACTCGTACTGTCTTGGTTTTGCGGGGACTGGTAGAGCTTCCAGAAACCACTCATAAAGTGGACGATGATCAGCAAATTCCAATGTGCAAAGAGAATGAGTTACCCCCTCTATCGCATCTGTCTGTCCATGCGCGAAGTCATACGTTGGGTAAACACACCANGTATCGCCTGTTCGTGGATGCCCGGCCTTGAGAATTCGGTAAATAACAGGATCGCGTAAGTTTATATTGCCGGAACTCATATCTATTTTAGCTCTCAATACCCGGTCACCCTCGGAAAATTTCCCATCCCGCATATCGTGAAAAATTTGCAAGTTTTCTTCTATTGACCTTGTCCGGTAGGGACTATCCTGGCCTGCTTCAGTTAGAGTTCCTCTATATTTGCGAATTTCATCTGCCGTTAAATCATCTACGTACGCGAGCTCTTTTTTGATTAGATGCTCCGCCCATTCAAAAAATTGATGAAAATTATCGGACGCGTACTTTGTTTGGCCATGCCAATCAAATCCCAGCCATCTGACGTCTTCTTCAATGGAATTGATGAATTCTAATTCTTCTTTAGCTGGATTGGTGTCGTCAAACCTAAGATTACAAATCCCGTTAACTTCTTCGGCAATACCAAAATTTAAACAAATTGATAAAGCATGGCCGATATGCAGGTAACCATTTGGTTCTGGAGGGAACCGTGTGACGATTTGCTTATATTTGCCGCTTCTTAGATCTGACTGAACACGTTCTCGAATAAAATCGGATTGGGTCGGCACGTCACTACTGTCATCTTCATTCATTATTTGTTCGCAACCTTAAATTTGGGCAGACCACTCTATTATACCATTGGTTGTCGCCCTTCCGACTGATCAATATATTTTTAAACTGCGGGACCCTTTACCATGGCGGCTTCAACGAGGTCATCTACGGAGATGGAAGGTGGCGACCAGACATTGCCATTATCTGCCTCTCCTAACTTAAAGCCGACATATTGTTGTTTTGCAATATCCTCACAAATAGCGCGATACCTTGCCATGCCTCCAGCATACGGCATGAAAACTCTTGGTTTTCCAGGGATATTAGCGCCGTAATACCAAGTGTGTTTTGCATGTGGCATGAGAGTGACGTTGGCGCAATCATTAACATGGGATACCCATTTGTCCATCGAGTCCTCAGTGGCCTCTATCGTATTTATCTTGTTTTGTTCAAGAAATGAGATGCAGTCTGTAACCCATTCAACATGCTGTTCGATGGCTACTGGCATATTGCACAGTACGGATGGACTGCCTGGTCCGGTGATTGTGAATAAATTTGGAAAACCAGGAACCTGCAGGCCAAGATATGTTTTGGGGCCGCCCTCCCAAATGTCTTCAAGTTTCACGCCATCACGTCCTTCTATATTTAACCTCAATAGGGGACCAGTCATCGCATCGAAGCCAGTAGCAAATACTATAATGTCTAGCTCGTATTCCTTATCGCCTGTTTTGACTCCTTTTTGGGTGATGCATTCAATCGGTGATGAGCGCACATCAACTAAATTGACATTATCCCTGTTATACGTCTCGAAATAGTTGGTATCGATTGGAGGTCTTTTGGTCGCATAGGGGTGATCAATGTCAGTAAGCAAATCTGCGGTCTTTGGATCCTTAACTATTGATCGAATTTTTCTTTTTATGAAATCGGCCGCTACATCATTTGCTTTTTTATCAAATGCTATATCCTGAAAACAAGCTCTAAATCCCAGGCCTCCGTGTTCCCAAGCTTCTTCAAATATTTTTTCTCGTTCAGCATCATCCACGTCGAACACTTTGCGTTCAGAAATAACGAAAGGATGACCGTTAGGGGTAGTTCTAATAGTTTCTTTAATATTTGCCCTGTTTTCTTCCAAATAGTCCTGGAACTCCTGACTCAAGGGCCCATTTTTTGCAGGGACGCTGTAGTTTGCCGTTCGCTGAAATACCGTTAAATGCTTTGCTGTCTCGGCAATAACAGGTACAGCCTGTATGCCGGTCGANCCTGTACCTATTTGGCCTACCCGTTTTCCGGTAAAGTCGACGCCTTCATGTGGCCACTGCCCAGTGTGATACCATTCCCCTTCAAAATCTTCGTGCCCAGGAAAAGTGGGGACATTTGTTGAAGACAAGCAGCCAACAGCCGTTATCAAATAAGTGCATTCAAAACATACACCCTGTTCCGTTTCAACCTCCCATGCATTTTTGCTTGTATTATATTTTGCAGAGCAAACTCGAAGGTTAAAATTTATATCTCGTTTAAGATCAAGTTTATCAGCAACAAAATTTAGGTATCTCACTACCTCTGCGTGACCTGGATATCGTTCGGACCATTGCCATTCTTTTAGGATTTCATCGGAGAAATAGTAAGAATAAGAATGGCTTTCTGAGTCGCATCGAGCTCCAGGGTAGCGGTTCCAGTACCACGTTCCTCCGACCCCATCACCAGCTTCAACAACCTTGACAGATAGTCCTACTTTATCGCGAAGGGAGAGCAGTTGGTACAAGCCGGAAAATCCCGCGCCAATAATTAATGCATCCAGCTTTATTGCTTTTCCGTTGTCAGTCTTTTTTTGATTGCTTGAAACTCCATCNGGCATAGCTTTAAAATTCCTCAGTTCGCTAAAGTTTAACAGATAAAAAAGCTCATATATTATATTGTCAGAAAATACGTAAAAATAACTCNATACTCAAGNCTATCTTTAAATATGTGCTTGATATTTAATGAATTTAACTAACATTTTTAACAGAACTAGGTATTGTTCGGCTATCTTTTTTTCCTATATCTTTTGACGCTTTTACTCATTGGGATGCAATTAAATAATGACTGTTTGGCATGAACTTCATACGGGTGTGGTTCACCCATGGCTCTGTGATCAATTTGGACATCTGAACGTTCGAAAATATGCTGTATTATTCAACGAAGCTCAGTTTTTTGCCTATGCACGAGCTGGGTTTCCACAGTCTGTAGCATTGGAATATGGGGGCCATGGAGTGGCGGCCATTGGCAGAACAACTTTCATAAAAGAGCTGCCAGCAGGATCTCTTATTAAAATAGACGGTGGTATGGTGGCATCCTCGACAAAAACGTTCACATTTTTATTAAGGATGTTTAACGAGGAGACTGGCGAGCTGCATGCAACATTTGAGTGCCTTGAAGTTTTTTTCAATCCAACCACCCGCAAATCAATTCCTATACCAGAGGAGTTGCGCCCATCTATCGAGAATCAAATAAAAAATGGTGCCCCGGTCTCGTTGGAGAGCGAATTACCGCGCAGTATTAAGCCTGCCTCACGTTGGGTTGAAACACATACAGGAGTTTGTTTTCCCTGGCACTGCGATCAGTTTAAACATATGAACGTCCGTTGGTACGCTCATTTCTTTGATGATGGTATGTTTCACCTATGGCCAAAATTGAAAGTTACTTGGAAAGCAATGGAAGAGCGAGGGCTGCATACCGTGACGGCGTCAACAACAACCTACTTTCAGAAAGAGATAAAGGCTGGCAATCTTTTCAAGATAGAGGGCGGTGTTGTTGCATGTGGGAACAAAAGTGTAACGTTTTCCCAACGCATGGTTAACGTTGAAACGTCGGAGACCCACGCGTCGCAGTCCGTCACGGAAGTATTTTTTGATCCAAAAACAAGAACAGCCGCCCAAATTCCGGGTGATCTTAAAGAAATTATTCAAAATAATCTTGGCGGATAGAATACGTCTAACCATCAAATAGTCGCAGATGAATTATGGCTCTGCGAAATCACACGGTTGCCGAAAAACGTAAAATAGCTCATGGAATTTTTAATATAGGATCGTCGAATGACCTTAGAAAACTTGCGCCAAAAAATTGCTAAATCGGTAGGCAATTACATATTCTACGGTTGGATTATTCTTTTAATCGCCGGGGTAGGTATCTTCGTAAGCGGCCCCGGCCAATCGCATACTTTTAGTGTGTTCATAAGTCCTATTTCAAAAGATCTGCAGCTGAGTGCTACGGCGATTTCATCGGCTTATGGTTTGGCGACCTTAGTTGCAGCGCTGGGTCTCCCCTTGGTTGGACGACTTGTCGATATGCACGGCGCTCGCCGGATCATGGGAACTGTTGTTGTTCTTCTAGGATTTGCTTGTATAGCCTTTGGTTTTGCACCGGGTTTGATTTGGTTGGCATTGGGATTTGGCGCACTTCGTTTTCTTGCCCAAGGCTCCTTGATGCTGAATTGTACAAATATTATTTCCCATTGGTTCAGCCGGAAACGGGGTTTTGCGATGGGATTAATGCTACTTGGCTTTGCTGTTTCTATGGCTATACATCCCCCGGCTTGTCAATGGCTTATAGAGCAGGTTGGCTGGCGTCAGGCCTGGTTTTGGCTGGGCGTTTCGACTTGGCTATTAATGCTGCCGCTGATTGTTTTTCTACTGCATAATGCGCCTGAGGCACTGAACCTTAACCCTGACGGCATCAAAGAGGAATTAAAGAGCGATGCTTCTGAAGTTAGCAGGCATTCCGCAGAGTTTGGCTTTACTCTTAATGAAGCCCTAAGAACATCTACTTTTTATATTATTGCCGCAGGACTTTGTACTCTCTCAATGCTGGTAACATCCCTGCATTTCTTTCAAGTTCCAATTTTTGAACACCAAGGCTTAAGTCCGGTTATAGCGGCTTGGATGTTCCCTTTGTCGGCTCTAGTGGCGGTTATCGCTCAACCCTTTGTGGGTCGTAGTTTAGATCGATTTCCAACTCCAAGGGTATTTTTGGCTGCTTTATTTACATTATTCGGCTCACTTGTCTCTATGGCTTTCGTCAGTGATCTTTCGACTGCCCTGATTTATGCTATAATCTTTGGTTTAAACAACGCTTTCAATATCACTCTGTTTGGCTACATGTGGCCAAGATATTTTGGGCGTAAACATATCGGGTCTATTCAAGGGACCGGACAAATGATTGGGGTGGTAGGAGCCTCTTTAGGACCATTGCCACTTGGTATAGCATTTGATTTATTTGGAGATTACCAGATTATGTTGCTAAGTTTGGCATCCCTGCCAATTGTTGCCGGTGTTCTAACACAATTTTTGAAAGAGCCCATATCTGCTGAAAAAGATAAAGTAAATTAAAATTGAAAGAATGAAGGGAGGATAATTCTTATGTCTGCAAAGAGTTCCCGCGAAATGGTAGAAACGTGTTTAGAATCTATTTCGGAAAATGAGGACAAAATAAACTCGATGATTACGGTTACTGCTGAAGATGCTCTAAGGCAAGCTGATGAAGCAGACAGAGCTTTGGAAGAAGGGCGATGGTTGGGATTGCTGCACGGTATTCCTATAGCTGTTAAGGACAATATTGAGACTGCTGGCGTCCGAACGACCTCTGGATCGGTTTTTTTCAATGACCATGTGCCGAATCAAAATGCAGCGGTTGTCGATCGGCTTTTCAAAGCAGGTGCTGTGATGATTGGGAAAGCCAGCATGCATGAATTTGCTTTCGGAATCAGGTCGAATAATACAGTTACTCCGCCATGTAGAAACCCCTGGAATCCGGATAGAATTCCAGGGGGGTCCAGTGGCGGGTCGGGTGCGGCGGTTGCGGCTGGCATGTGCGCGGGTGCGCTGGGATCAGACACCGGTGGATCTGTGAGGTTGCCAGCGTCTATTAACGGCATAAGCGGCCTTCGGCCAACCCATGGAAGGGTCCCAAATCATGCGAGTACCCCAGTCAGCGCTAGTTTTGATACTATCGGACCCATGGCGCGGTCAGTTGCAGATGTAGCTCGAATTTTTGCCGTTATAGCTGGATATGATAACCGTGACCCTTGGAGTATTGACAAACCTCTCTTAAATTTTTTACCGAGCCTTAATGATGGGATAGAAGGTACAAAAATCGGTTTGCCAAGGAGCTTTTATCTAGAAAAATTAAATCCGGATATAGAAAAATTATTCCATGATGCCTCAAAAGTATTGGAGGGGTTGGGAGCAAAGTTAGTTGAAATAGATGTCCCTGGTGCTTCCGAGATGCAAGCGTGGGCGACCGTTTTAATTTACTCAGACGCTTGTGCTTTTCACCATGATCGATTGAAAAACCATAAGGAAAAATTTTCTGAACAAGTTTACGAACGGATGATTACAGGGTTGTCATTCACAAACGTGGATTATTCAAATGCATTGCACGCTAGAGAACTATGGCAGAGAGATCTCGCAAGAGTATTTGAAGAGGTGGATATTATTTTATCCCCTACATTACCGACGTTAATTCCGCCGGTGGAAGAAGAAAAATCATTACTTGAAGCCACTAAAGATGCCACGCGGAACACCTATGCGGGTGCCTTTGGAAGACTTCCTGGCTTATCAATACCTTGTGGGTTTACGTCCGATGGTCTTCCCGCGGGGCTGCAGTTAGAGGCAAGTTGGTGGGATGAACCTTTACTTTTGAAGGTTGGATCGGCCTTTCAGCGCGTCACAGATTGGCATACATTTAAGCCAAAAATGGCAAAAATATAACTGAATTCTATGAAAATTATTTATCAAGGGGGATAGCATGCTTTTAGATTTGCCTACGGCAGCGAAATACAATTCATGGGCTAACAAAAGACTTTATGCGGTAGCAGGAAAATTAACCGCATCAGAATTATCTCAAGACAGAAAAGGTTTTTTTAAATCAATATTGGGTACACTAAATCACATATTGTTGGCGGACCTAATTTACAGGGAGCGTTTAGAAAAAAAACCAACAAGTTTTACAAGATTAGATGAAATTTTGTATACTGATTTCAACAGTTTGCAAGAGGCGCAATTTAGTCAGGATAGTTGGTACAAGACCTTTTGTGATAGTCTGGATCCGGAAGAATTAGAGGGCACCCTTTCTTTTGATACAGTAGAGACTGGTGAATATTTTAGTCTGCCTCTTAGAATGTGCCTCACAAACTTATTTCAACACCAGATACACCATCGCGGCCAGACACATCATATGTTAAGCCATGCGGGCTTAGAGCCGCCACCATTGGATGTCGTGCAGTTTGGTTCTGGACTTTAATTTACGGTGAAAAGCACTAAAACCGATGTGATTGTCATTGGAGCTGGCCAGGCTGGTTTGGCAACAAGTTATTATCTGACTAAGGCTGAAATTAAACATCTCATATTAGAGCGCGGAAGCATAGCCAATGCCTGGAAAAATGAGCGTTGGGACTCTTTTTGCCTGGTTACGCCTAATTGGACCATAAACTTGCCTGGAGCACTTGATGATACAGTCGATCCAGAAGGATTTATGAACAAGAATGAGTTTGTAAAAATTTTAGAAAATTGGGCAAAGAGCTTCCAGGCTCCAGTAGTGGAGGGAATTTGTGTTAATGAACTCACTAAAACCGGAAATGGTTTTAAAATTATTACAGACTCGGGAAACTTTTTTGCTAACCAAGTTATCATAGCCACTGCGACCTATCAGAGGCCAAAAATTCCACAGGTGTTCAGTAATCTTGATTGCGAATGCGAGTTGAAAACAGTAATTGATTACAAGAACCCTGATAGTTTGAGAGAGGGAGGAGTTCTTGTCGTTGGCTCAGGTCAAAGCGGTTGTCAAATTGCTGAGGAACTAAATAATGCTGGGTGTTCGACCTATTTATCGATTGGCCATACCGGTAGACTGCCGCGTCGGTATCGCGGAGCCGATTGCATTAAATGGCAGTTGGAAATGGGGTGGCTTGATCGATGCGCTGACTTTTTAGATGATCCAAAAAAGCGGTTCAGTGGCGATCCTCATTTATCCGGAAAAAATGGCGGCTACACGTTATCTCTCCATGAATTACGATCTTCTGGAGTGACGTTACTAGGACGAATAAAATCAGTTGACGGTTCAGTGTTAAAGTTTAGGAAAGATGTTAATTCTGCTATAGAAGCATCGGATAAATATGCTAAGGAATTCCGTAGATCCGTAGATGAGTTCATTGAGAATTCAGGCCAAACCGTTCCTTCGCCAACCGGTTTGGAACTTAACGGAGAGCCAGAAGACGGCTCTCTTCAGTTGGAAATAATCGAGCAGTTGGACCTCTCATCTGAAAATATTTCAACAGTGATCGTAGCAACAGGATTCGAGTTTGACTTCTCTTGGGTTAAATTCCCAGTACTTGACGAAACAGGATATCCGAAAACAAATAGGGGAATGACTATTATCCCAGGGCTCTATTTTATGGGCTTGAACTGGATGTATAAGCGAAAGTCTGGCATAATATTTGGTGTTGCAGAAGACGCTGAATACATCGTCGAAAGAGTAAACACAACTAAAGAGCAGAGGATCTATTCTGCCGTGGCTGAACGGTAATCGGTATTAGTATCTTTTGCCAGTTTTAGTGACTCAACGAATTCATCCTGATCGATTAGCGGTATAGTTTTACAGTATTTCGCTAGTCCTAAGGAGTCGGTCAGGTGAAGGTTTGCCGCGAGCGATTTCTCATCCGGCATTTCATAAATGTAGGCCATGTCGTACTCGCCATACGACCCATACTGGGCTATTGGCTTTCCGCCAAAATCAGTTATGGCTTGCCGATGGACTCTGGCGCGATCGCGCTGTGTCTCGTCATTGATCATTCCAACTTTTTGATCGTTATGATACTTTACGAGATATAAAACAAGTATACTCACTCATAGTTCCCTTTTCTTACATTTTCGATATTACGTTATATGCAAAGTCTTCGATAAGTCGGTATTGTTGCTCAAGAGGGGCTATAAAATTTATACCGTCTAACCCTTGGCTTTCTAACTCTTTAATTTGCTCTACCATTTCTTCGGGTTGTCCAGCTATTGTAAATGCTTTGATGATTTCTGGCGTTATAAAACGTGCTTCGTCCGGATCCAAATAGCTGTAATGGCTTTGGTGAAGCTTCATATGCGCGCGTTTTGCATCTCTTTTTTTATGAAAATCAATGTACTCATCCCAGAAGGGCAAAATGTAGTCTGGCGGAGAGTTNCCACTTTCCTTTACCCAATCTACAATAAAATGAACATTTGCCATAATTGCTGACCCGCACTGTTGTATTATAGCGTCATCTGTCAATTTTTCGCCTGGTTTAAGCATTAAAATATTTACTAAAGCGAATGTCTCAAAACCATTTAGAGAGCGCTCTGCTTTTGCCGCACCTTTTTTTACATTAGCCAAAGCCTGAGGAATAGTCCCTCCTCTCGGTATACCAGTGATTAGTCCGTCGCCTATCCTGCCCGCCAAAGCCTGAGCTCGTGGTCCAAAACCCCCAACATGCACTGGGATNTGATGTTCAACATCAATATATTTAAATTCCTGGTTCTGAAATTGTATTGGGTGCGTGACACCATTCAAGGTGTAATCGATCTCTTCACCTCTGAGTAATGCTTGGACAATTTTTATATAATCTTCAAACGCTTTTACTCCCATTGGCGGTTGGCCCATCGCCCTCATAGCAGTATTTCCTGTGCCAATTCCTAAAAAAGTCCTGCCGGGCGCTAGTCTATTTATTGTCGCTATCCCATTGGCAGTAACTGGCGCGAGCCTTAAGCCTGCCACTGCAACCCCTGTCCCTATTCTAATAGAACGCGTTTGTTGCGCGGCCAGAGCCAACACAGCCCACGGGTTAGAGCGTATCATTTGAGTGTCAGATACCCAGCAAAAGTCGTAGCCAAGATTTTCAGCTCGAGTTATTAAGCCTATCTCGTCTATTTTAGATGTTGTTATCCCAAACTGCATAGCGTTTAGCTAGCCACTTTAATTGCGTTAAAGCAATTTAAAAAAGCAAAATCTATCAAGCCCGGTTTTTTGCTAACCATTCATCAACCAGTGTAACGGTCTGGTTAACCGCTTCTAGAGTCTTGCCTTTATTATTGGCGATTGATTGAACAAGTTTATCTACTCTCTCAATATTGGGTGCCCCGGCGGCAAGAGCACGAGCTGCAGATGAAGGACTAATAAGCGACTCAGCGGCATTGGCATATTTATCGAAGGGAACCATATCCGAGATAGAAGCACCCAGAGAAACACAAAGTTCTGATACCCACTCATANACCTCACGAGTTTCAGTTAAGTCTGTGTGAACTGCATCACGGATAGTTCTCATTTCATTTTGCTGTACGCACCTGTAATTTCCAGCAAGAAGCATGCACCACTTTGCCATCGGAACAAATATTGACTCATGCACCCGTAATTTTACGGGTACCTCTACTAAACCATCGCCTGTATCGAACCTTGCGTCCTCGATATCACTTTCTATCTTTTTTAAAATTGCAGTATGTTCATCGGATTCAAAACGCGCGGCTTTAAAATTTGTAGGCAATCTTACCTGCAGGACATTTATTGGCTCGTCAGGCGGTCGAAATGCCTGGGGATCGGGACTGCATAGCGTCATTAGGTGTGGATCAAGTTCATCCCAAACGGACGCATCAGCGTAGCTATCCCTATATTGAGTTGTATCCAGCCCACTAATTCTTTTCAAGTAAGTTAAGGGAGGCATGTTCATGATTGACATGCACGGTATTTTAGCTGCTGCGAGATCCTTAAGCACATTTTTAATATCAGCAGAGCGATACTGTGGCTCCTGCATGGCTAGGACGGCTAAATCAAATTCACCCGGTTTAACGTCGTTTGGACTAATAGCCTCTACTTTACCCGACAGTTGTTTCGAACTTATGTCATAAAGTCCCTCCCGTCCTTTGACGGGCATTCGCACAAGGGTTCCCTCCTTGTTAATTAGATTGACTTCCTCAGGCAGACAAATGAGTTTCGCGTTATGACCTGCAAGAGCAAGTTTAGTAGCTAACAAAGAGCCATACGAGGCCCCTAATAACAAAACATTGAAAGCTTGTTTCACGGTTGATCTCCCAATTTTAAAATCGCCCCCGGTCGAAACACCACCGATTTTCGATACTCATTTAATACTTCAATTTCAATATTGTGAAGGGTAAATGATAAAATTTTTCACATTAAAAATGCAAGGCGTGTAAAAAGTCTGATAAGTGGCAGAGTGGCTGTTGGTTTTAACATAACCACTCTGCTTATTTTGATTTTTGAAATTTATTTATAGGCTGTTACCATAATTTCCACTAGCAACTCAGGAACCGCAAGGTCCGCTTTTACGCAAGCCCTTACCGGCGGGTTTTCAGGGTCAACCCAGGCATTCCAAACCTCGTTCATAGATGAAAAATTTGCCATGTCAGTAATCCAAAGATTAGCCTGCAAAAGTTTGGATTTATCGGTGCCCGCTTGGCTTAAATAGTCATCTATTTTATCAAGAATTTGTTGTGTTTGACCTTTTATATCGGCAGACCGGTCTGAAGCCGTTAAGCCAGCCACGTAAACCATATCCCCTTTTATGACACATCGGCTCATCCTGGGAGCACTTCCGGAAGTTTTTTCTATTCGAGTTACAGACATAATTTCCTCCTAATTTTTTTATCCAAGATCTATACGATATACCTCGGCAGCGGTTTTTGAAAAGAGATACTCTTTCTCTTCAATGCCAAAGTTATTAGCAAGTTTTTTACATGCATTCCAGAAAATGGGATAGCTATAAGATCCTTTATCGACTGGAAAATTACTTTCAAACATACAACGGTCAGGTCCGAAGGCTTGAATACACGTGTCAATGAACGGAAACCATGCTTTTGCTAACTCATTTGAGGAAGGGGGCACGGGTTTTTCGTGAAAGTCATAGCCGTTTATGCGCATTCCCAAACCCCCAAGTTTAACGTTTACATTTCTGCAGTCAGCTAGCTTTTCAATCGAGTTTTTCCATGATTTAAAGACATTTGTGGACGCCTCGGCATACTCTCCTAAGCCCAAGGGGCCGCCGCAATGGTCCAATATAATAGTTGTTTCTGGAAAATTTTGAGCCAGGTCTGTCAGGTCATCTATCTGTGGATGATACAGCCAAGCGTCAAAGGACAAATTTAATTTTTCAAGCTCAGCAAAACCAGTTCTAAAACCTGGATCTGCTAAAAGGCCTCTTCTTACTGGGTAGCTTTTACTATTAAGGCGATCGTCTTTATCCCAAGCAGAAATATGTCGTATACCTCGAAAACGGCCGCCTCCAGCCCTAATGTGTGCCTCCAAAATTGGTTTTACGGCCTTTCCGAGGGTAAGGTCTGCGTGTCCAACTATTCCGGCACAGAGCCGCTGCTTTCCATATAATCCACTTGCACCGATCGCTGCAACGCCGTTTACAAACTCAGTTTCGCCGACGGGAGCCATTTCTTCGGGACCATCGGCACGGTGCATCGACTGGCATTGCACAAATACCGTGGCTATAATGTTATGTCCGCTGGCAAGGTCGTTTGCAATATCATCTATCATATAACGCCAGCCGGGCCTGTCCCATATGTGGTGATGTGGGTCTATTATTGGGAGTCCAGGTTCTAAAATATCCTCTGAAGTTTGAGATAACCAATCATCCCTCACAGGTAAGTGTGTTGAAGATACCTCTTGATTCCTTGAAGACATGCCCATTCTCCCATAGAAGATACAAAAATAAACAATTTACTATTTAAATATTTAGATCACTGACAAGTTATCCTAACTCCAAAAATAAGAGAATCCCTTCACATATATAGAAATCGTTATGGGTATGGTATGTCATTAAATGGATGGCTAAACTTATTTGTAAGAGTAATATAATTTGAGTAAATGCAAAGGTTGGTTGGATCCCAACTCTTTAAATGATCATTCTTTTTAGCAGAGATTAAACATGGCTTTAGATGCACGCCAAAATTTGGGTTCTTTTGACTACATAGTAATCGGTGCCGGCACTGCTGGTTGTCTTCTAGCCAATAGATTGTCGCAGGATCCGTCGTCCAATGTTTTGCTGCTAGAGGCTGGGGGAGGAGACAATTATTTTTGGATTAAAATACCGGTAGGTTACTTGTATACCATGAATAACCCACGAACCGACTGGTGTTTTATGACAGAACCAGCCCCGGGACTAAATGGCAGATCACTTAATTATCCGCGCGGGAAAGTCTTAGGAGGATGTTCCTCAATTAATGGCATGATTTACATGCGCGGCCAAGCTCGTGATTATGATCACTGGCGTCAATTAGGGAATTCAGGATGGGGCTGGGACGATGCATTAAAATTCTTTAAAAAATCTGAACTGCATTATGGCGGTGGAGATGAGGTGCATGGTGCCGATGGTGAATGGCGAGTTGAGGAACAAAGGTTATCATGGGAAATATTAGACGCTTTTAGAGAAGCCGCCGCCCAAACAGGAATACCAAAAATTGATGACTTTAACCGGGGCGATAACGAAGGCTGCGGTTACTTCTCGGTCAACCAAAATAAAGGCGTTAGATGGAGTGCGGCCGACGCATTTTTACATCCTGTTAAAACGCGGTCTAACTTAACAATATTGACGCAGGCACATGTTGAAAAAATAAAATTTCATAAACACCAAGCCAAGGAGATTAATTTTCTACTAAAGGGGCAACGTTCTTTAGCCGCGGTCAAAAAGGAAATTATTCTTGCATCAGGAGCAGTTGGATCTCCACAAATCTTGCAAACATCTGGGATTGGTCCAGGTGAACTTTTAAGCGATCTTGATATAAAACCTGTAAGGGAACTCCCGGGGGTTGGAGAAAATTTGCAAGATCACCTGCAAATGCGACTGGTATTCAAAGTGAAAAATACCAGAACGCTCAACTTGAGGGCAAATAGTTTAATTGGCCGCATTGGGATGGGAATGGAATATTTTTTATTCAAACGAGGTCCAATGACGATGGCTCCTAGCCAGCTAGGCGGTTTTGCTAAATCTGATCCATCTATAGAATCCGCAAACTTGCAGTATCACATTCAGCCACTATCGACTGAAAAGCTTGGCGACCCATTGCACCCGTTTGAGGCATTTACGGCATCGGTGTGCAACTTACGTCCAGAAAGCCGAGGGCATATTCGGATAAAGTCTCCAGATCCAAGAATAGCCCCCTTAATACAACCAGACTATCTAGCTGCCTCGGAGGATCGCAAGGTGGCAGCGGACGCAATAAAACTTACGCGCCGTATTGTAGCGGCGCCGGCGATGGCAAAGTATCAACCGGAAGAATTTAAACCTGGCATTGAATTTTCGTCTGACGACGAACTAGCGCGTGAAGCAGGTAATATCGGAACTACAATCTTTCACCCGGTCGGAACGTGCAAAATGGGACCGAAGACCGATAAATACGCAGTTGTTGATGAGAGATTAAAGCTTCACGGCGTTTCCGGAATTCGAGTGGTCGATGCTTCAGTCATGCCTACTATTACTTCTGGCAATACAAATTCTCCAACACTCATGATCGCAGAAAAGGCATCGGAAATGATAAAGGAGGATTGGAGAGGATAGTTAATATATTCTAATATTTTTAGAATTCACAAGATCTGATTAAACTTGGTTTGACTGCGAACTGCGATTCAGAGAAGAGGAAACGAAAATGTCCTTATATGCCCAACCTAAAGATGTTGAAACCGAGATTTTTGCACGCGTACCAGAAAAATTTAGAAGAACAGGGGGACGGCCTTCATGGGGCGAAGCAAATATACCTGGCCGGGATATTGATTGTTTCCTCGAGGGACCAAGTTTTGACGCGAAAGGGAACTTGTATCTTGTGAATATCCCTTATGGCGAAATCTTTAAAGTAACGACTGATGGAAATTTCTCTATAGTCGCGGAGTATGACGGCTGGCCCAATGGCTTAAAGGTTGACCGCGACGGCAATTTAATTGTTGCTGACTATAGGAAAGGAATTCTCAAGGTTAATCCAGAAACTGGATTTGTAGAAACGATGGTTGACCACAGATGGTCTGAGAGCTTTCGCGGGTGCAATGATCTACATTTAGCTTCTAATGGGGATATTTATTTTACAGATCAGGGGCAAACCGGAATGCATGATCCAACTGGGCGTGTATATCGCTACACGCTAGACGGCAATCTTCAGTTATTAATTGGCAATGGCCCTAGTCCAAATGGGCTTGTTTTGAACCTTCAGGAAAGCGTTCTGTATGTTGGAATGACTCGTGCTAATTCGGTTTGGAGAATTCCTTTATTGCCCGACGGATCAACTACGAAAGTCAGTAATTACATTCAGTTGTCTGGCGGGCATGGAGGTCCGGATGGCTTGGCTCTAGACGCAGAAGGCGGATTGTTAGTCGCACATGCTGGTCTTGGAACCGTCTGGCATTTTGATAGTTTAGGACAGCCGATGCATCGTATACGATCCTGTGAAGGTCTGATGACAACTAACTTGGCATTTGGGGGTGCGAATAACAGCACACTTTATATAACAGAATCAGAAACCGGGAATATTTTGAAAGCGGATCTCCCCGTTAAAGGAGCCAAGATGTCATAACTTCGTCGAATTTAATGTGATGTAGAGATCAGTTTGGGTAAATTATTGCTTTGTATTTTAGAATTCAAGATATTATAAAATGAACTATATATAGTGTGCCAAGATAAATCTTGTGTTTTATACTTTAATCANTTACAATATACAGTAGTTTAAACTAATCGAAAGATAGATGACCTAGGCGAGCTTCTTTCGGTGTAACCGGGTTCGACAACCTCCCAAAGTCGCTCCCGACCCTGTGAGGTAATAAGGCGGTCACATTTAGGCTGTCAACATTGTTAAGGGTGCGTTACTTTGTTGTGACGCACCCTTTTTTAGTTGTTTNNAANTAGNTAANTCCTGTGNAATTGAAAGGTTGGCGGAAAAANTTGTTTGGANAATNATTGGGTCTGGATTNAAGATGACAAAAATAGCTTCTAGAATAAGAGAGTTAGGTATTGAACTGCCAAATGCGGCCGCTCCGGCCGCAAACTACGTCCCTTACATCCTTTCTGGGAATCAAGTTTTCATTGCTGGCCAGATTCCATTTTGGAATGGAGAACTCACTGGCTTGGGCAAGCTTGGTTCTAATCTATCGATCGAGGAGGGAGCTAAAATAGCACGGATTTGTGGTTTAAATCTACTTGCTCAATTAGAAGTCGCTTGTGATGGTGATTTAGATCGCGTTTCCCGGGTTATAAAACTAGGAGGCTTTGTAAGTTGTATTGATAGCTTTACAGAACAACCAGAAGTAGTGAATGGGGCATCGGACTTAATGGTAGAAGTTTTTGGTGACAT
>NZVJ01000048.1 GCA_002701455.1 Rhodospirillaceae bacterium | reverse complement strand
TTCAGCATCTACTGCTGATAATGCTTCATCCAGTACAAGTATTGGCGAATTTCTTAAAACGGCGCGCGCAATTGCTACCCGTTGTCTTTGGCCACCCGAGAGCTTGATACCCTTTTCTCCAATAATTGTGTTGTACTTGTCCGGAAGCTGTTTGATGAAATTGTGAATATTTGCAGTTTTTGCAGCTTCCTGCAGCTCCTGTTCTGTTGCATCAGGGCAACCCATAAGGATGTTTTCACGAATAGTTCCATGGAATAAAAATGTATCCTGGCTAACAACTGCTATTTGGCTTCTTATTTGATCCAGGCTTAACTCCCTTATATCGATGCCACCCACACGAACAGTACCTGCATCCGGATCAAAAAATCGGAGCAAAAGCTTTACTAGAGAGGACTTTCCACAACCACTTGGGCCAACAAAACCAACGCGATCCCCAACGTTTATCTTAAAATCCAGGCTCTTATGAACAGCACGACTGGTATTTGGGTACTGGAAATGGACACTTTCAAATTCCACCGTTGGCCGTAACTCACCTAGTGAAGCAGTCGTTTTTACTTCCTCTATTATAGGCTCTGCATCTAAGATTTTGTAGATGCCTTGAGCGGCTGACATGCCTACCATCCCCTGATGCAGAACACTTCTGAGATCCCGCATTGGCCTAAATATTTCAACACCCATCATTAAGATAATGAGAAGCCCGGCTAATTCCATTTTCTCGTCAGCTACACGGTAGGCACCAAGGATGAGTGCTGCAGCGGCCCCTATCGTAATTGCACAATCCGTGATACCTCGGGACAGCACATTTGTTCCCAGAACCCACATGGTTTTTTCAAAAAGATCACGCGCTTTAACTTCAAGACCATCTGCCCGCCTGGAACTTTGCCCAAATGATTTCAGTGTGGCTAGTCCTTGAATTGAATCTAGGAATTCGGATGCAAATGTCGCGTACGCAATTTGTCTGTTTTTTGAACTTTCTACGTCCCGGGAATGCCACAATGCTGGTAGAAAGAGTGCTAGCAATGCAAAAGAGACTAATGTTGCGGCAACCGGCAAATCTATCCAAAACACGAAACAAAATATGAGTATTGGTGTTAAGAACGATACTAACAATTGAGGTATGTACTGGCCAAAGTAAGTCTCTAATTGTTCGACGCCCTCGACAAGCGAAAGTGTTATTGCGCCGGATCTCTGACTGCCCACATAAGCTGGTCCGAGTTCACTTATGTGATCAAATAGATTTCGGCGTAGTTTTTTTTGAACTTTAGCGGCCGTGTGATGGGCTGTCATAGTTCGCCAATGCTCAAACAAACCTCGCATTATCATCACGACGGCAATCAATACTATTAGCCAAATTAATTCTGAAACAGACTCCCCTTTGAAAAGAAGACCAAGTAACCAGCCTAGCATTGCAAGACGCGCAACTCCAAAAGCTGACGAANCCAAACCCAAAATTGTTGAAAAGANAATCTCTGCTCTAAAGCCTTCTGTGAAAGACCAGAGCCTCCATTCTAGGTGCATTAATTTACCTCANTGGANTGCGTGAATGATGCAATTTTATCCACTGANAAACCTTAGGCTGTCTTTGCTTGNTTTAGATTTAGTTCTTCGATCATCNTATCCCGCATNGCAAATTTTTGAACCTTCCCCGTTATGGTCATTGGATATTCTTCTACGAAACGAATATAGCGTGGTATTTTATAGTGAGCTATTTGGCCACGGCAAAANTCACGGATTTCCTCTTCCGAACATTGATCCCCAGGCTTCAAAATNATCCACGCGCATAATTCTTCAACAAATTTNACATCAGGCACCCCAAAAACTTGAACATCACTAATCCGCGGGTGCCTATACAAATATTCTTCTATCTCGCGGGGATATATATTCTCACCACCTCTAATAACCATATCTTTAACACGGCCTACNATATTACAAAAACCCTCTTGATCCATAGTTGCTAAATCACCNGTATGCATCCACCCGGCTTCATCTATNCTTTCTTCTGTTTTTTCGGGGTCGTCCCAGTAGCCTTGCATGACATTGTAGCCACGAGCCAATAGTTCGCCAGTTTCGCCCGGTGCTACAATACGTCCGTCATTATCTATTATTTTGACTTCAACATGCGGGAAAATGCGGCCCACGGTTGAAACTTGCTTTTCAATAGGGTCGTCTGTTTCACTTGAAGTAATTACCGGACTTGTCTCGGTCATGCCGTAAGCGATAATCATTTCCGTACAATACATTTCATCTACAACCTTTCGCATAACTTCTATCGGACACGGTGACCCTGCCATAATTCCGGTTCTTAATGACGAAAGATCGAATTCCTTGAAACGAGGATGTTCTAACTCCGCAATAAACATTGTAGGCACACCGTGAAGACCGGTACACCGCTCTTCCTGAACAGCTTCCAAAACCGATAGTGGATCGAATGCCTCATCAGGGTATATTAATGCTGCCCCATGCGTAAGCGCCGCAATATTACTAAGGACCATTCCAAAACAATGGTAGAGGGGAACCGGAACACATAGGCGGTCTTCTGGAGTGAATTTAAGACTTTCCCCGGTAAAATAACCATTATTCAAAACGTTGAAATGGGTTAGCGTGGCTCCCTTTGGGAAGCCCGTTGTCCCGCTCGTGAATTGAATATTAATTGGATCATCAAACTGGAGGGCATTTACTAAATCGTTAATCCTATCGTTATCTTTTTTCGAAGCAATCCCACCTATTTCTTGAAAATCAAAAAAACCCTTTTCCTCATCTCCTCCGATCTTGATAACAATTTTAAGGTTTGGGAGACGTTCTGAATTAAGACTTCCCGGTTTGCTCAAGGGAATTTCGGGAGCCAGCTCTTTCAACATGCCTAAGTAGTCACTTGATTTGAACTGGGTCGCCAAAATCAGTGCTTTACACGTTACCTTATTCAAGGCGTATTCCAACTCAGCAACTCGATAGGCAGGGTTTATATTTACTAATATTAATCCNGCTTTTGCCGTTGCATANTGAGTTACAACCCACTCGCTATTATTNGGTGACCAAATGCCTATTCTATCGCCAGGTTCCAAACCTANCNCCAGCAGNCCTGCCGCGAAAGCGTCCACCTCNTTTTTTAAATCATTATAGGTCCAACGAATACCTTGATGCCTAACAATTAAAGCATCGTTGTCGCCCCATTTTTCTGCCGCCAGGTCAAAATTTACGCCTAATGTTTCACCTAAAAGTGGTTTAATACTAGCTCCNTGTGCATAACTTTGTGTCAGCATANTCTTCCCCGCTTGAAAAATTCAAACCTATAATTCATCAAAGCCTCTAAAGTTAAAACCTAATCATTTTTCATTCAAACAAACAACCATTAAGAGCAAAGATAAACATATCAAGAATTAGCTAAAACCCAATTTTCTATGGGTATCTATATTATCCTTAAAGCAAATCATCTATAAACCACGATAAGGGAAAAGTTATTATTGGAGTTAATTAATGGAGATTTCTCCCGTCGCCGGAGCNTTAGGTGCTGAAATATATGGCATAGATATCTCGAAAAAATTAAGCAACGCCGANACTANAATACTGCAGGANAATTTTTTAAAATANAAAGTCCTTTTTTTTCGCGGCCAGTGCCTGTCAGCCAAAAAATTTGTCTCGTTTGCAAGCCTCTTTGGTGAGCCAACGATATATCCCTTTATTAAAGGATTAGACGACACACCTGAAGTAATCGAAATCATAAAAACAAAAAATGATAAAAAAAATTTTGGAGGTTCCTGGCACTCGGATACGAGCTATATGGAGTGTCCAGCTATGGCCACACTTTTATACGCCAAGGAAGTACCTGAATTCGGCGGTGATACCCTGTTTGCAAATACATCTCTTGCTTACGAAAATTTATCCGAAAATTTTAAAGAATTACTCCACAACTTAGTGGGTGTTAATTCCTCGGAAAAAGGATACACGGGAGGACGTGCCGCTGGCATGAGTAAATTGTCTAAAATGAACCAAACATTTGATGCGAATGCATTGAGCTACGAAACCGAGCATCCCATAATTCGCACCCACCCAGAGACTGGCCAAAAATCACTNTATCTAAANCTTTCACATACTTCCCATTTTAAGGAAATGACAGTTCCNGAGAGCAGGCCATTAATTAATTACTTGTGCAGGCACATGATCCGTCCTGAGTTTACATGCCGATTTAGATGGTCTAAAGGCAGTTTGGCTATCTGGGATAACCGCNCTACCCTTCATCATGCCATAAATGATTATCCTAACCAGCGGCGCCATATGTTACGCATAACATTAGCAGGCGATCGTCCCCGCTGATGAAAAAAATTGTCCCCNCAATAAATAGTGTCTTTTTAGACATAAGACTGCTTTTCTACATTCTCATCTCACCTTTAGCAGTTGTCTTAGCCTATACTTTAGCAAATGTGTTACCGGGTGAGTTAAGCCAGCCCGGCAGCCCGCTTATGCAAAGCCTAGCAATAGTGGGGACAATTCTTCTGATAATAACTTTCTACGGCGTTTTATCTAAAAGATTTGGGCTGCCCAGTCGATTTGGAACTGTTATCCATATCATTTCTGGATCCCTGGGAACTATTCTCGTTACCCTGCATTCGGCAGGTAATATATTTTCAACACCAGGTAGTCTTATTTTCCTTTTATTTATGGTGATCTTTTTAGGCGGCTGGCTCCGCGTTGTTATGCCTGAAAATTTTTCGATGACATTTGGCACTAAATTGAGAGGTTTCGCGCCTTTAGACGAAGGCAAAAAACAAAAGTTAAAAGAAATTATNTCATCCAAAGAGATTTTGCTTTCTGAAGTTGAACCCTCTGCTCACGAAGGCCTATTTTCTTTGACTTTTCGACATTGGATACGGTCTCCTTTGTTAGCATANAATTATCGCAAACTGGAAAAAATTGAAGAAGAAATCGTGGGAAAACGCGCATCTGTGGAACCGGCACAAGCATATTGCAGGCAATTGCACCAGGCTCTGTCATGGCTGCTGCTAATTGGANTTGCGGTCCACGTTATTACTGTCACGTTCTTCGCTAACTACGTTGCCGACGGACGGTCGATATACTGGTGGCACATTAAGGATTGGGGCTAATGTCAAGATTAGCGCTCATGATTGACCTCGAAAGGTGTACCGGTTGCAAGAGTTGTGAGGCCGCCTGCAAATCGGAGAATGCTCTGGGCCCCGCGGAACGACGAAACCGTGTTATCTGGTTAGGCTCTAAACCAGAGACAGCTTGTGCAGGTAATAATGCCTTGGATTTTCTAGCGCTTTCATGCCAGCACTGTGAACGTCCCGCTTGTATTCGCGCTTGTCCTGTTAACCCAAAAGCTATTTCAAAAGACAACGAAACGGGTGTTGTTACGGTTAATGAAGACTCGTGTGTCGGGTGCGGAGAGTGCGTAACTGCTTGNCCATATGGCGCTATGGGTTATGATCCCAACGGCAGGCACGCTGTGAAATGTGACTTGTGCTCTGATCGGCGTTCCGAAGGCAACAACACAACAGCATGCGCTTCAGTTTGCCCTACAAACGCGATAACTTTTGGCCTGAGGGAGGAGCTTTTAAAAACCTCCAAAAAGCATGGTCGTGAGGTTATCGATAATGACCCCTTTTTACTTGGCCCCGCCACAATATACTTAGACCGCCTAGCAAATGGGATAAAGGGGTTTGATACGAGCGATAAAAATTCACCAAAAGTGATCGACACTGTCACAAATATTTCCATGAAGGATACTACTTTTCCATACGGTTATAAACGTGGGGACAGGGAAATAAATAGAATTGAAGCCGGTGGCTGTAATATCTGCTTCAACAGCTGTACAACCAAATTTCATTTTAAAGATGATCAACTCGTCAAAATCACAGGAAATGATGAGGACCCAGCTCTTCAAGGGAGAATATGCCCCAAATCTCAAATTTCTGTTCAACTATATTCCAGTAAGGAACGGCTTGCACAGCCACTAAAAAGGGTTGGCCGGCGCGGTGATAATAATTTTGAGCCAATAAGTTGGGATCAAGCGCTAGATGAGATCGCCTCCAAAATGCTTTCTATCAAAGAAACAAATGGCAGTGAGGCTATTGGTCTTTTCTCAGGCACTCGTACCGGAACCCTTACAAACAGAGGTTATATTCGAATGTTCTCCAAACTCTGGGGAACACCAAATTTTGTTACAACTGAACCGTTCTGTTCATCAGGTAAAAATTTAGCCTACTCAATGACCCAAGGTTACGGTGGCCCGGGGAACACATATACAGAAAATGATATGGGGTCGGCTGCTTTACATATTTACTGGGGAGATAATCAGGCTGAAACAAGGCCTGTACATTTTGGGATGATAAATGACTGGCGCCTAAAAAAAGGTGCCCGCATGATTGTTATTGACCCTAGAAAAACCGTAACCGCCTCGAAAGCAGATTGGCATATTCCAATCCGGCCTGGCGGAGATATGGCACTGGCACTAGCAGTTATCTATTATATTTTCGATAAAAATTTACATGACAAAGCATTCTGCGATGCCTGGGTGCTTGGATGGGAGGAATGGAAGAGTTTTATCTTCCAAAAAGATTACACGCCAGAATGGGCGGCTAACTTTGCGGACATCAGTATAGAGAATATTTGTATGCTCGCAGAAGAGATCGCCAATGCTGAGGGATGTATTATTTATGGCAGCCGGGGCATTAATCAACATATGAATTCAACTCAATCAAACCGCGTATTGATGTTTTTATCGGCCATTACAGGAAATTGGGGACGGCCCGGTGGTGCCTACTTTAACATGTCAGCATCTCTGCCAATCGATCTGGAAATACCGGAGGAAAGACTTGCTAATATCGAGAAACCAAAGTTAAGAACAAGCCCTGTAGGCTGGACAAAGGCAATTCTCGAAGGGAGCCCATATCCTTTAAGGGCTATGTTCGTAAATAATAACCCTATGGCACTATGGCCCGACCAGTCAGAAACACGGAAAGCACTTTTAGCATTAGATTTGCTTGTGCACATCGATATATTTCCAAATGAAACAAGTGCCTTTGCCGACTACATATTGCCGGCAGCTACGGGAATTGAAAAGGGAGAGGTAGGCCGGGCCTGTGAAGACCGTCGTATTGTCTGGATTGACAAAATGATCGCGCCTCCCGGATTAGCAAAACCCGATGGCTGGATTTGGATCGAACTTGGAAAGAGGTTTGGTTTTGAGGACGTTCTTAAGGAAGACTGGAAAGACTCGGCTAAATTTTGGGACGAAGCGCTTATAAGCAATATTCAACTCAGGGGCGTAACTCAAAAACGTTTACANTCGACCCCCTATAAATGGGTTAGGTTTCCAGTGAGCACTGANGAAGANCCTGAAATTCAAACTCTNTATTTAGANGGAAGCACAGCACCNGGAGCACCANANGGGAAACGGTTTCCAACAAGCAGCGGAAAATTAGANTTTTTTACCGCAGAACTNGANGAAAAGTTTTCAGCTTATGGCCTTAGNGCGCTTCCAGAATTTTATGGGGAGNAGGAAAGCCTGATTAATATGCCTNACATGGAAATCTTAGATGACGACTCNGANCAAGGAATAGTAGGCCCNTTCGCTTCGGGCGGTTTGTCAATTAGAGGTAAAATTANTCCACCAAAGCNGCCNGGGCNAAATACGNCAGCCATAGAAGAGGGTTATAACCTGGAGTTAGTCACAGGCCGGCCAGCAGCCCCCCATTTTCATAGCTGGACCCACTATTCATGGCAATCACAGGAAATGTGGTCCGACCTATACGTCCAAATTCACCCAAAGACAGCTGAAGATTTAGAGATTGAAGATGGAAATCTAGTTTTAGTAGAAAGCAGACATGGGGCTATTCATGCACGAGCCTGGCTTTACAACGGAATAAGGCCAACTTCGGTTTTTATTCCAATTGGATGGGGGGAGCGACAACCNTTTTCTNAGTGGTATTCAGTGAATTTTTTAACTGATAAAANNCAACGTGATCCNGTTTCTGAACAAACCAACCTTAAAAGTCTCCTGTGCCGTGTCAAACCGATATGAAATTTTATATTTTAATTGATGATCCGGTTTTTAAGTACTGTTAATCTGAAGAGCTTAGTGATTTGNACCGCAAAAAGGATTGAGATAAAAAATGGCGATTTCTCCTAACGCTTTTTCTAATCCCATAGATTGTGATATTCATCCCTCCGTGCCCAATTTAAATGCACTGTTGCCGTATATGAACGAACACTGGCAAGATACGATCGTTCAACGAGGTGTTCATGAACTTGAGACTATTTCTTATCCAAAAAATGCTCCCCTCTCAGTTCGACCAGACTGGCGCCCTGAGACAGGAATGCCTGCGGCAAATGTAGACTTAATTAGAAAGCAGGCACTGGACCCTTTTGGAACCAGCTTGGCAATTCTTAATTGCCTATATGGTGTACAACTCTTAATGAGTGAAGATATGGCAGCCGCTTTCGCCTCAGCTGTAAATGATTGGATCGCAGCTGAATTCCTNGATAAAGAGCCGAGACTGCGCGCATCGATTGTTATTCCAACCCAAAGTCCTGAAATGGCTGTTAACGAAATCGAACGCTTAGGTAACGATAAGAGATTTGTTTCAGTTTTNATGCTGGTAATGGACGAGAACCCGCTAGGCAGACGCCTCTATTGGCCAATATACGCAGCAGCCGAGCGACATAACCTACCAATTTGTGTGCANGCTGGGAGTACTTATAAGCATCCTGTAACATCAGTTGGCTGGCCTTCTTACTATACAGAAGATTATGCGTCTAATGCAGCTGCCTTTCACAACATGGTATCCAGCTTTATTTGCGAGGGCGTTTTTGCAAAATTTTNAAATCTAAAAATCGTTTTAGCTGAATCAGGATTTACCTGGTTACCTGCGCATCTTTGGCGATTAACTAAATTCTGGCGGGGACTCCGAGCAGAAATACCTTGGGTAGATCGTCCACCTATCGAAATCGCCCGCGAACATTTCAGGCTTACATTACAACCGATCGACGCGCCGCCAACTCCTGAGCAACTCGAGCGCCTAATGGATCATATGGGCTCCGACGAAATGTTACTCTACTCGACTGACTACCCTCACTGGCAATTTGATAAGACTAATGTAATACCGGAAGGGATATCAAAAGACCTCGTGATAAAAATGATGGAAGAAAANCCGAAAAATACGTATCCTAGANTATCGGAACCTCTCAATAATGGGATTGACCAATGAATATTGATATTTTGAGCCACGAAAAGAACCTGTCAAAAAATCGAGAGCGATTGGCAATAGCCGACTGCGATATACATCCCAGCCCAAAATCTGTTGAAGCTGAGATTTTCCCTTTTCTTTCCAAACGGTGGCAAGATTACATGAAGACATATGGGGTTATTTACAGACAGGGGTTTCCGACTGGGCCTGCATTCCCCAAAGGTCAACCCAATGCAGCAAGACGGGATTCTTATCCAACTTCAGGCGGTAAGCCAGGCAGTGATCTTTCATTTATGCAAAGTCAGCACTTGAATCCAAATAATGTTCANTTAGGAGTATTAAACCCGTTACAGTGTGCACAGGGCGTCCAAAATCAAGATTTTTCGGCAGCCTATTGTAACGCTGTTAATCAGTGGCAAGTTGAGCAATGGACATCAAAGGATCCTAGGCTCAAAGCATCTTTAATGGTGCCATACGAAGATCCATTGGCATCANTTAAGGAAATTGAAAAATGGGCCGGCAATAAAAATTTTGTNCAAATACTTCTTTTGAGCCGCACAGCNGAACCCCTNGGNCAACGCAAATACTGGCCAATTTATGAGGCTGCGTGCAAAGCTAATTTGCCCGTTGCAGTTCACGCATTCGGCTACGGCGGCGCTCCCGTAACAGGTGGAGGATGGCCGTCTTTTTACATTGAGGAAATGGTAGGNCATGCCCAAAATACACAGTCTCTTCTTACAAGTATGGTAATAGAGGGCGTCTTTGAAAAATTTCCTGCCTTGAAATTGATACTTGTGGAAGCCGGTTTTGCTTGGATACCAGCGCTGTCGTGGCGTTTAGATAAACTCTGGAGTAGAATGAGGGATGAAATCCCNCATGTTACGAGGCCNCCCTCTCAACTAATACGTGACCATGTCTGGGTTACAACACAACCCATGGAAGAACCGGAAGAACGAAATCAACTCCTTGATACAATTGAATGGATAGGATGGGAAAACTTGCTTTTTGCAACTGATTACCCTCATTGGGACTACGATGACCCAAGCAGAGCAATGCCAATCAANATTGGCAAAGAACAAAAGGAAGGGTTCTTTTTGAATAACGCTTTAAAACTNTACGGGTTAGTCTAGTAAAGAAAGTGATATGCCNAAATACGTTGTAGGTACTGTTGACCAGATTCCACCGGGAGACCGAAAACTGGTGGAAGTCAGGGGAAGGCCGATAGCAATTTTCAATCTTGATGGCGATTTCTTTGGAATACTGGACCGATGTCCTCACCAAGGTGCGAGCCTTTGCAAGGGACAGATTGTTGGTTTGGTGGAAAGCGACGAGCCCGGTACGTATAACTTTTCGAGGCAAAATGAAATTATCCGATGCCCCTGGCACGGTTGGGAATTTGATATAAGAACGGGAAAATCTAGGTGCGANCCAGATAAAATAAAAGCCACACAGTACNCAGTCACAGTCAATGACGAGAAGCAATTGGCAGATGAGGACTACGTGACTGAAACCTTTGATGTCAAAGTAGAAGGACAATATTTAGTCGTCACCGTATAGCTATTTCGCATATAAGTAACTTTCTTTTGCTCAGCATTTTAGGGCAATATCAAAAGTATATTGGGCAATTGAGTTGAATTTTTTAGTAAAAGAGCACGCTAATGAACTGGTTTATTCATCACGTAAATTTAGAGGCACACGACGTAGTTAAAACTGCTAGTTTTTTTAGAGACGTTATAGGTCTCAAAGAGGGACTTTGGACTTATCCTGAACGCATTGGAAAAATTGGCCATAGTAAAGATACCCTTGCCTACTTCGGAACAGAGAACCAAGGCCTCCACATCGTTAAAGCTATTACTAGTTTTGCNCACGATAACAATTTTGTTCACAATCCTACCATAGGNGGGCACTTTGCAGTATGCGTCCCGGATATTGGAATTGTAAAAAAACGCTTGGAAGATGCCGGGGTCATTGTCTCAGATGCTGGCGTNTACGCGATGAANGGTATCCATCAAATTTACTGTTATGATCCATCGATGAACGTCGTAGAGATAAATGAAATCGTCGATAAACATCACGCTCATCCTAAGCAAGATCATCCCATTCGTGTAGAACCAGGAGATTGGTATATTCACCATGTCAACAGACAAGTACACGATATGCCGGCAACGGCGGCATTTTATGAGAAATTAATTGGCATGAAACGCGACGTTTTTCATGTGCCCGACGCAGGTAAAGTGGGTGATTTTGATAGATCACAAGACTCCCTCGTAGTATTTGGACCCGAAAATCGCGGGATTCATCTGGTACGCGGAATGCCAACGTTTCATACTGATAATAAGCTAATGCACAATCCGACTTTTGGTGGGCATGTAGCACTAACAGTACCGGATGTAAAATCTGTGATGCGAAAAATGGATGATATAAATCACCTGTATTCCGATGCTGGAACTTATGCCATGGCAGGCATGCATCAAGTCTATACTTTCGACCCTTCAATGAACTTCATTGAAATTAACCAGTCGATATAACNTAAAAANACTTAACGAAAAGAGTAAAAACGGATAATTATTAGGCAAACTTTGATATGGCCTAATNAACATCTACATTTTAGAAAAGCGATAGATTTAATCCTTGGCCATACATCTAACACGAAGGATGTTTAACATAATGGGTTCATCAACAACTCCTAACGACTTCATTCCTCAAGGTACAATTGAAGAGGTGGAACAGGGTTCTCTGCTAATGCCCAAATTTGATAAAGACGGCCTCATCCCATGTATTACCACTGATGTTAAGAGCGGGGTAATACTAATGTTTGCATTTATGAACAGAGATGCTTTAGCTAAGACCATTCAAACNCGGGAGGCCCACTATTGGAGTAGAAGCCGATCAGAGCTTTGGAAAAAGGGTTCGTCTAGCGGGCACACACAGAAAGTCATTGATATACGCGTTGACTGTGACCAAGACGCAATCTGCCTCATTGTCGACCAAACAGGTGCAGCATGCCATGTAGGATATCATTCGTGTTTTCATCGATCCATTGAACTTGACACAGTATCTGATGTTAAAAAAGTTCGGCTCGTCAAAAATGAAAAACACAAAAAGTACGACCCTGACTTAGTTTATGGCAAAAAGAATAGATAACGAACTTCGATCAAAATTTTCTTGCGACTTCTTCGAAATGAAACGCATATTACTTTAAAGCACGGCTCGCTTCTAACACCTCTTCCACATGCCCATTAACTTTTACCTTGCGCCAAATACCTTGAATAACTCCTGATGCATCAATTAGGAATGTCGCGCGCTCTATACCCATATATTTCTTCCCGTACATCGATTTCTCCACCCATGTGCCATACGCCTCACATAGAGAGCCATCTTCGTCGGAAGCCAACTGGAAGGGTAATCCGTATTTTGATTTGAATTTATCGTGTTTAGCCACAGTATCCTTTGAAACGCCCACAATTGTCGCATTAAGCGCTGAAAAATCTGGGAAAGCGTCCCGAAACCCGCACGCTTCCTTCGTACATCCCGGGGTATCATCTTTTGGATAAAAATAGAGGATTACATTAGAACCTTTGGCTCCTTCCAGGGAAAATTTTCCATCACCATCTATATTTACTTCGAAGCCAGGTGCCTCATCTCCAACAGAAAGCGTCATAATTAATTACTCCCATTTTAATCAAGTTTATTTTGATAAGCTTTAACATCCCAGACTTTAATGATAGAGAATAAAAGTAATTCTGGTTCAAAAAATTCACTATGTGGTAAATAATTTCCAGTATTTGGTTGAGGTTAACTTGCATATGACCAAGATAGGGAAGATCCTACTTGAGGTTTTTGGAGCTATTTTCCTTGGCCTGCTGGTACTGACGGCGGGATTGGCTTGGCGATTAAGCGAAGGGCCTATTTCACTTAGTTTTACTGAAGATATCCTGGCAGATTATTACCAGCAAAAAGATCGTGAATATCAGTTAAAGCTAGAAGAACCAACTTTGAGTTGGGAGGGCTGGAACCGGTTAGTTGAAATTACTTTTGGAAAAGTATCCTTTTCAACAGCCGACAAAAATATTGTACTCGAGGCTCCTAAAGCAACAATCCAACTGTCTGTCCTCGGCTTAATTGAAGGGAACATAAGGCCTAAAGAGCTTACTATCACTTCAGCCGACATTAAGATAAAAGATGTTGAAAATAATAGGTTGGTGGATAACCTTTTTTCTTCTATGCCTGACATTAGCAATACACAAGAAGATACAATCCAATCAAATACCATATTCCTGCTTTCAAGTCTCGAAACAATTCATTTAAAAACATCGACCTTAAAAATAAATCATGGAGAAAACGCATCTCCTTTAATTTTAAAAAACTCAACTGCTTTAATCACTAAAGAGCACGAAAGCTGGGCGGCACAACTTGACGGGATTTTTTCACTTGATGATGGCAAAAGTAATTTTAGCGCCAACTTAAAAGTCGACACAGAAACTTCCGAACTGGCCGCGACAGCGCAACTATCTAAAGTTCCAATAAAAAGTCTATCTGTTTACATGCCTTCTTTTTTGAAGGGAGCATCAATGGGCGCACCTTTAGATTTAAAATATGATCTGAAGATGAATTTAATGACAAGGGCTAAAAAGATTATTGGTGAGATCAAAGCAAGCAAGGGAAAGTTTTTTCTTCCAACTTTCACTCATAATGCAATTCCTTTTGAAAGAATGTACGCAAACATTAAAATGGATAGTTTTTCCTCTATTCCAAATTTTGGTGAATTGATTATAGAAAATGATGATTTTCTAATTTCGTCTAAATTGTTAATTGACAAGGAAACGCGAAAGCCCCGTATTAATTGGAATATATCTTCACAGGAAATAGAAGTTCAAAAACTAAAACAGTATCTATCACTTACAAACCCAACCTTTAACAAATCTGACTTCATCTGGAGCATTCAAAGGGGAATTTTGCGCGACTTGGACATAAAAATAGTTTCAGAAATAAATACTAACAATTTCGATGATTTGATCCTCGAAGATGTATCAGGCAGCGCAGCATTTTACGAGGTAGCTTATAAAACTGGTTATCTGGTGAATGAACTCACAGAACTTTCTGGGAAAATTTCAATACAGAAAGACCAAATTGCAGTAAAAGCCTCCACTGGCAAATATCAGAATATTTCACTCGGTAATTTAAGCATCAATTTGAACTTAAATGAGGATAATAAACCCCTGTCAAACATAGTATTATCCGGTCATGGAAAGTTAACGCCTATTATAGCTTTTCTAAAACAAGAGGCATTAGGATTCGAAACCAGCATCAACTCGATTCCTGAAAATATCACGGGTGATGCACAATTTGAAATCAACTTAAAGCCTTATTTAAAAGAAGGACCGGGGGCAGGAGGAAAAAAATATAATGCAGAAGCGTTTCTAAGCGGGGTAACAATTCCAAACTTTTTACTCGGTGAAGATTTGTCTAAAGGCAACTTAGAGTTGAGCATTAGTCCTGAGAAAACAGTAATAAAGGGAACGGGTATTTATAACGGAGCGCCTATCTCTTTCTCTCAGCTGAATTCTTCATCTGCGAGTCCGTCCGTAACAAATGCACAGAAAATATCTTTTGTCATTGATGGAAAAAGACTATCAAAACTTCATGGGTCTATACCCTTTGACGCGACTGGCCCTATTCCGTTAAATCTCGAAATTACTGATTATGCAAAAGGAACTTCCCAAGTCTCCGGCTTTTTAGATCTTCAGAATACAAAACTTACAATACCAAGACTCAATTGGGCAAAACCAGCAGGGTCCGCCGGTCGACTCAGGTTCAGAGCTCTCTTGGAAAATAATATTTTGAAAAATCTTGATAATTTAAATCTAATATCCGCGGATTTAATTCTACATGCAAAGGCATCCTTTTCGCCCGTTACGAGTAAACTATCAAGTGCGACAGTATATGACTTTCAAATTGGAAAAAGTAAAATGCGCGGGTCAGTAGAGCTCAGAAAAGACGGAATTTATCATGCTAAGTTGGTTGGACCAAATCTAAATATAAATCAGCTAATCTCGGATACGCTGCCTTCAAATGAATCACAGGAAAGATTTCTTATTGAGGCCAATTTTGATGAGGTTTCGGTTTGGGATTTACCCCCTATCAAAGAGACTGAANTAGTTATTAAAAATTATGGGGAATTTAGAGCTAATATAGAATTAAATGGAAATGTCGGCAACGAACTTATCAAAATTAATTCATCGCTCAATGGTGAGGCCCGCGAGTTTAACCTATCCGCTGGAGATGCAGGGAAAGTTCTCAGAGGTTTTGAAATAACCAACTCGATAATAGGCGGTTTTCTTCAANTTGATGGGGAAATCACGGGGACTGGCAGTAAAGAGGTAACCAATACTAAAATTTATATACGGAAATTTGGCGTTAAAGACGCTCCTCTATTCACTCAGGTATTGAATGCAGCATCCCCTTTTGGATTACTTAATACTCTCCGAGGAAAAGGGATCCGATTCCAAGAATTAAATGCAGAGGTAAAGTTTACCCCTAATAAAATTGAAATTAAAGACTCCTTCGCGTCTGGTACTTCGTTGGGAGTGTCAACCGAAGGAGCTATTGACAGAAACACTGATCAAACNAGTATTAAGGGAATGATTGTTCCAGCTTATGTCTTGAATGACATTTTAAACCGAATTCCTGTAGTCTTAAACAAAATTCCTGTAGTCGGAGAATTATTGGAATTATTGACAGGCGGTGAAAAAGAAGGACTGTTGGCCGCAGAATATTTAATCGGGGGCACAAGGGAAGAACCTCAAGTGACCGTTAACCCGCTAACAGCTTTCACGCCGGGTTTTTTGAGAGCTTTTGTTAAAGCGACACGGAAACCGCTAGACTAGGTATAGCAGTACTAACCAAATCATTGCACCTTTAATAAGGCATGGCGTTTTTTGCCAACAGATAGTTTTATGATTCCTTCAGTCGAAACATCTGGAGTTTTCAGGTGTTTTTCGGNATCTTTAATAACTCTATCGTTTACTCTGGCTCCACCGTTTGCGATCAAACGCCGCCCTTCGCCATTAGATTTGATCAGCGAAAGGTTTCGCATTGCTTCAATCACCCAAACGCCTTCTTCTAAATCATTTTTATTTATTATAATAAATGGCAGATCTCGACCTATTGACCCCTCTTCGAAAGTCCTCCGCGCTGATTCAGCAGCCGAATTTGCAGNNTCAAGNCCGTGGCACAGTCTAGTAACTTCATGCGCAAGTATTTTTTTAGCCTCATTCAATTCATTACCTTCTAATGCACTTAGTTTAGTAATTTCGNCCAATGGAAGTTCAGTAAAAAGCTTCAAAAAATGNATTACGTCTTCATCATCGGTATTCCGCCAATACTGCCAAAATTCGTATGGACTTAATCGGTCAGAGTTCAACCAGATAGCNCCTTGAGCTGATTTTCCCATTTTTGCCCCTGAGGCAGTTGTAACAAGGGGTGTTGTAAGCCCAAAAATAGATCTTTGATCTATCCTGCGAGCTAATTCAACGCCATTCACAATATTACCCCATTGATCAGAACCGCCCATTTGCAGAGAACAATCGAAGCGACGACTTAACTCGAGGAAATCATATGCTTGTAAAATCATGTAATTAAATTCTAGAAATGACAGTGGCTGTTCTCTATCTAAGCGAAGTTTAACGCTATCGAATGAGAGCATGCGGTTTACCGAAAAATGTCTGCCATATTCTCTCAAAAATTTTATGTATTCCAATCCGGATAACCACTCGTCATTGTCACACATAATTGCGTCGGTTGGTCCATCTCCAAAACTAAGGTATTTTTCAAAGATAGCTTTTATGCCCGATTTATTTTTTTCTATCTCCTGGTCACTTAAGAGCTGGCGTGCATCGTCTTTCCCCGATGGATCTCCAACTTTTGTTGTCCCGCCGCCCATCAAAACAATAGGCCGGTGACCGCATTTCTGAAAATGCCTTAACATCATTATTTGAACTAAACTTCCCACGTGCAGGCTATCGGCAGTACAATCGAAGCCTATGTAAGCCACCATCGCTTTTGCAGATAAGAGCGCGTCTAAACCTTCCCAATCAGTCACCTGGTGGATGAAGTTCCTTTCGCTCATGAGTTTTAAAAAGGAAGACGTATAGTCTGACATACTCAAAATGCCCTAACATTTGTTTATATTTTCACAAACGGATGTAGCATAAGGTTTAACTTCACTCAACATCACTGTCTCAGAAAGACGAGTACCAACATTGACGGATGAATTTATAAAGACTACCAGAAAGTATGAGTAGGAAAATCTGGAAGTCGATCGGTTTAATGAGCGGGACATCTATGGATGGTGTAGATGCCGCAATTATAACAACCGATGGATATAAAGTATTCGAAGAAGGTCCATTTATTACTTTGCCTTACTCTGAAGACTTTAGGAGGCTTCTGGAAAATTTGATAGCAGGAAAGGGTGATTTAACCAAGATAGAAACAGAACTAACGCTAGAACATTCAAAAGCTGTATTTACTCTTATCAGAAATTTTGATGTCGAGGTAACCGACATTGACCTGATAGGTTTTCATGGGCATACAATCTCTCACAAACCTGAAGACCGGCATACACTGCAAATCGGAAACGGGAAATTACTTGCTGCGACCACAGGAGTAGATGTTGTTAACGATTTAAGGTCTTCTGATGTACAGGCTGGTGGACAAGGCGCCCCCCTCGCGCCTATCTACCACAAAGCCTTGATGAAACCACAAGAACTTCCCTCTATTATTCTTAATATTGGCGGCGTCGCCAATATCACCTGGATTGACGCTCACGATGAAAACCTCATTGGTTTTGACACAGGTCCCGGAAATGCATTGATAAATGATTGGATACAAAAAAATACCGGCGCTGCGTTCGATATTAATGGGTTACGAGCTTCGAAAGGACGAGTACACGACGAAATTGTCGACGAATTATTAAAACATCCCTATTTCGCTGCCCCAAACCCTAAATCACTGGACAGAAACTTTTTCAAACATCCAAGTGAGATCGCAGTAGCTCATCTTTCAGTTGAAGACGGAGCNGCCACACTTTCTGCCTTTACCATCAAATCCATAACGAATGCCATCAATAATCTGTCAAAACCGTTTAAAAAATGCATCGTGGCTGGCGGCGGCCGTCACAATGCATTCCTTATGGCTGGCCTTAAAGATAGTTTTCCNTATCAATTGATTTCAAGTGATGACGTCGGATGGTCCGGTGATGCAATTGAAGCTCAAGCATTTGCTTTTCTAGCCGTTAGATCGAGGTTAAATCTGCCTATAAGTTTCCCGGGCACCACAGGTGTTAGCAAACCTCTTTCGGGTGGGGTCTTTCATCCAAAAGGCTAGTTCTTATTGAAACGTTTATTGCACTTACGAGGAAAGCTAGTTTACTGTTCCTACCAGTGTGGATAGGTTGCCAAGAGGAGTCGATATGGAAGGCCACCCATTTAATACAGACCTAGATAAGAATGATGCGAATTATGTCGCCTTATCACCACTTTCTTTCCTGAACAGGTCNGCTTCAACATTCCCNAACAGAACTTCCATGATATATGGCAANCAAAAATTTACNTGGCATGAGACTAAGGAGAGNTGCTTACGCTTAGCTTCAGCACTCAAAAAGAGGGGTATAAAAAAAGGCGATACAATTTCTATATTAGCTCCCAACGTCCCTCCTGCGTTTGAGGTAACATTTGGCGTTCCAATGACAGGGGCGGTGCTTAATGCTCTTAATACTCGTCTTGATTCCAAATCAATAGCGTTCATACTTGAACATGCTGAGACAAAGGTGCTTATTACCGATACTGAGTATGCACTAATCGTTAGTGAAGCTTTAGAGCAAATAAGTCACGATATTTTAGTAATAGACTACAAAGATCCCGAAAATAATGAGGGTAAGGAAATCGGGTCTATAGACTACGAAAATTTTCTCAAAGAGGGTGACACTACAGTCTCTCTATCATCTCCCGATAACGAGTGGGATGCAATAAGTCTTAACTATACTTCAGGAACGANGGGAAATCCAAAAGGTGTTGTCTACCATCATAGAGGCGCGTACTTAAACTCTATTGCAAATAGCTCTGTTTGGGGCATGAAAAAACATCCCGTTTATCTATGGACNCTGCCAATGTTTCACTGCAACGGCTGGTGTTTTCCCTGGACAATAACAATGCTGGGCGGCACACATATTTGCTTGCGTCGGGTTGAAGCTGAAGCCATTTTTCGATTGATAATGAAACATGAAGTCACCCATATGTGCGGTGCTCCAGTCGTGATGAACATGCTGGTAAATTATGATAAAAACATCATTCCATTCTGGAATCACAAACTATCCATGATGACCGCAGGCGCAGCTCCACCAGCCGCAATTATTGAAAAAATGGAGGCTCTTGGGATAAGCGTTACTCATGTTTACGGACTTACAGAAGTTTATGGGCCTGTAACAGTTTGCGAGTGGCANGAAGAGTGGGACGATTTACCCACAACAGAACAGGCAACCCTTAAAGCTAAACAAGGTGTTCGCTACCCAGTATTGGAAGGTTTAATGGTTGCAGACCCTGAGACAATGGCAATAGTTCCCGCAGATGGTATTTCTATGGGAGAAGTATTTATGCGCGGCAACGTGGTCATGAAAGGTTACCTTAAAGACGAAAAAGCAACGAAGGAAGCATTTCGCGGTGGGTGGTTTGCCACCGGTGATTTGGGNGTCCTTCATCCCTCTGGTTACATTGAGCTTAAAGATCGTTCAAAAGATATTATTATCTCGGGTGGCGAAAATATTAGCACTATCGAAGTAGAAGCTGTTCTATTTCGACACCCTGACGTTCTAGAGGCCGCTGTCGTTGCAAAATCCAGTGATAAATGGGGAGAAACACCTTGCGCATTCGTGACACTGCATTCAGGGGCCACAACGTCCGAAGCTGACTTAATTTCTTATTGCCGCGATAATTTAGCACATTTTAAAGCCCCAAGCAGGGTAGTATTTGGAGAATTGCCCAAAACCTCTACTGGAAAAACCCAAAAGTTTTTACTTAGGGAAAAAGCTGAAAAGCTATAGCTGATTGGGAAGCNCTACAANAGCCCACGTGCCGATAGGTTTTTCATAAGAGCCCCAGTGCCAAATGTCCATGGTTCGGCCTCTTCACTCAAGTTAACTTCATTAATCAATGCACCTAACGTGGGTGTTGAGATCTGGACAATGTCTCCAACCTTGTGAGTGAAACCGCCTCCAACTTTTTCGCGATCTTCACTAGGGGCAAATAATGTTCCTGTCATAAGGCAAAAACCATCGGGGTATTGGTGATGTTTACCGATAGTTTCGTTCACAAGATCTGTAACATCTCTGCTTATTTTTGACATTGAACTCCGTCCATGCAACGTGAACTGGTCTAAGCCAGTCACGGTCAACGAAAGTTCTGCAATCCTTACATCATCGAGACTAAAGTTTTTATCGAAAAGTCTGATAAAAGGACCAATGGCCGTCGACGCATTATTGTCCTTCGCTTTACCTAACAGTAAAGCACTTCTTCCCTCTATATCTCGCAGATTAACATCATTACCTAATGTTGCCCCCAGTATTTTCCCCGAAGCATTTACCNCCAACGTAATTTCCGGTTCAGGGTTATTCCACTCAGATTTAGCAAGAATGCCTATTTGGGCTCCTATACCCATCGCTGACATAGGCTGCGCTTTTGTAAAAACTTCCGCATCAGGACCTATTCCGACCTCAAGGTACTGCGACCACATATCCTTTTNTATCAAAACTTCTTTAAGTTTTTCAGCCTCAGCTGACCCAGGAATTATACTTTCCAGGTCTAAACCTATAACTTGTTTAATATCATTTCGAATACCCTCAGCAGCCGATGGATTACCCTTTGCACGTTCCTCTATGACCCTTTCCAGCATGCTTTGCGCAAATGTGACNCCACATGCTTTAATCGCCTGCAAGTCAACCGGGGCCAACAAATAAGGGTGGTTTTTATCTCGGGAATACCAAGCTGAATTCTCCAATACGGAATCTATATCACCGATTTTGGTTCCATTAAGTTCATCAAAGGTGTTCTCAATATTATCTGAATTGAATAATTCAGACACCGTTGCAAAATGATCTGAAATATCTAAGACGTCAGCATCACGAACTATAACTGGCGAAGGACCAGCATGATCACCAGGTATCCAGGCCCTTCCAACTAANGCAGCNAGCTCCGCATCCTGCGGCAAACAGTCTTCTGGTGTTAACTTCACAGCAGTAATTAATCCTCAGGAAAAAATTTTGTAGTATATTTAAATTGAATAGGGCAAGAACGCCTCTTTTAATCTGAAATACATCTTTGATGTTGCTCACCAAGCCCCTCTATCGTCAGCCGCATTTCATCTCCAGCTTTTAGAAAGACCGGATTAGGTTTAACCCCTAGCCCAACTCCAGGGGGCGTACCTGTTGAAATAATATCACCCGGGTACAATGTGAAGAATTGAGATAAGTAATGAACTAAAAACTTCACACCGAATATCATTGTATTAGTACTGCCATCCTGGTACGTCTTCCCATTGACAACAGTGGTCATCTTCAGGTTTTGGGGGTCTGGTATTTCATCTTTTGTCACCAGCCATGGTCCGGTAGGGCCGAAAGTATCGCAGCTCTTTCCCTTTGTCCATTGCCCGGATCTTTCGGCCTGAAAAGCCCTTTCAGAAACATCATTAACAATACAATATCCGGCGACATGCGCCATAGCGGCGTCCTCAGATACATATTTTGCCGTTTTCCCGATAACAAACCCTAGTTCAACTTCCCAATCTGTTTTTTCGGAAGTTTTTGGTATTCTAACATCGTCATTAGGTCCACATATAGCTGAATTTACTTTCATAAAAATTATTGGTTCCGGGGGCGCTGTCGCTCCTGTCTCAGCAGCATGGTCCGAATAGTTGAGGCCAATGCAAATCATTTTCCCAACATTTCCGACACAGGCTCCTATCCTGTGATCGGCAGACACTACTGGTAATCCTGATAAGTCCTGCTTCTGGAGCATCGTGAAGATCTCATCATTTATGGTGCTGGGATTAATGTCTTGAATTATAGAGGATAAGTCTCTTATCTGACCATCCGAATCAAGTATTCCAGGTTTTTCGGACCCCAAATCTCCAAAGCGCAATAACTTCATAAGCTGTCACTCCTGTATATCTAACTAAAACCATTGTATGCTAATCGGACCTTTACTTATTATAGTCTCACTAGCTCGGGTCTTGGTGTCAAGAAGGGTTTACAAGAATAATTCGAATTGAATATTAAAAACGTGTTTAAACTCCAGGTAATTTTCTCCAGGGAGCAACAATCTTGAATAATGACGCTATTGGTATTGGGTGCGACTGGGGGACAACAACCCTTAGAGCATATTTGCTAGGCCGAGATGCTGAAATACTTGAGAAGATTGAAATTCCAAAAGGCATAATGTCAGTGGAAGATGGAGATTTTCAAAAAGTATTTGAGGACATTGTGGGGTATTGGATGGATTTATTTCCAACCTGCCCAATTGTTTTATCTGGGATGGTTGGCAGTCGTCAGGGTTGGGTGGAGGCTCCATATATCGAGTGCCCCGTCGAAATCAATACGCTCTCAAACAAATTGATAACAATAGAATTGACCAGAAATCGGGAAATTTTTTTAGTACCAGGTCTCACTTTTATAGATGAAGAGGGTGTTCCTGATGTGATGAGAGGGGAGGAAGTTCAAATATTAGGGGCTTGTTCTGGTGAACCTGTAAAAGAAAGGCTTATTTGTTTGCCTGGGAGTCATAGCAAGTGGGTTCGACTTGCCGGCAACGATGTAAAAGAATTTTCAACTTACATGACGGGTGAAATCTATGAGGCTGTGCGAAATAATACAATACTCAGTAAAACTCTAGAACCAAATGCCTGGAGCAAAAAAGCTTTCCTCAATGGCGTTCAATATTCTAGGCAGAACAGAAATATACTTTCTCAGTTATTTCATGTGCGCACACAAATACTTTTCGATAAACTATCTAACCGGAGTTCTACCTCTTTCCTTTCCGGCCTCCTAATTGGGCATGAATTAAAATCGGCGCTCCAAAACTCTCATAATCATGAAATTTATCTTATCGGTGAAAGAACTTTAACTCAATTATATGCAGATGCTATTAATGAATTTGGCCGGACAACAAAGAAAGCAACTCCGGATATCGTTACACTCGGATATTTCACATTACTTAGGCAGCTAGCAGATCGGGACTAATAATGCGAAGCCTTTCATCATATCTAAAGCAGAAACCGCTTGTCGCAATTTTACGGGGTATCCAACCCAAAGAAGTAATAGATATAGCAAACGTTCTTGTAGATAGTGGCTTTAGTATTATTGAAGTTCCCTTAAATTCCCCTGACCCGCTGAAAAGCATCAGTCTCTTAGCCGATAAATTTGAGGACAAGATATTAATAGGGGCTGGTACAGTCCTACACAAAACTGATGTAAAGGATGTGAAAAGTGCTGGAGCACGATTAGTAGTCACCCCGCATGCAAATTCAGAAGTCATCGCAAGCGCAAAAGATTTGGAGCTTATTTGCATACCAGGCTTCGCTACTCCAACCGAAGCTTTCTCTATGATAAATTTAGGCGCAGATGCACTTAAGCTTTTCCCCGCCGAAAGCGCACTTCCTGAAGTTTTGAAATCTATTAACGCTGTGCTTCCTAAGAGCATACCAATACTGCCTGTAGGCGGCATAACACCTGAAAAAATGAGATCTTATATAATAGCTGGCGCTTCCGGGTTTGGGCTTGGCTCGGCTTTGTATAAGGTAGGAGCCTCTGCTAAAGATGCACTTGAAAAAGCAAAGAAGTTTAACACCGCAATCGAACAATTGCGTTTAGAATTCAATTTTTAGCTGTTGATACAGCTAACTCAGAAGCTTAGGGATATTGCAAAAATCAAATTAATTACAACTTTCCAGTTTCATTTTTTGAAAACTTCTTAAATAAAGTTGTCGAACAGCAATCGATTGATCTGTTAGGTTAGCCTTTCATGTTCTAATTAGCTCATCGGGATCCTGCCTAAGACCTAGACATAAAACCGACTGAGATTTATTTTTGGGGACCCGTTTATGGCGAATGATAAAAATATTAATTTAGTGGGAGATTTACTCGAACGAGCTTTAAAAAGCGGGGCGGATACAGCAGATGTCGTCTACTTTCAAAATCAGTCTCTGTCCGTTGCACAAAGGCTTGGAAAGCCCGAAGCAATAGAACGTTCTGAAGCGCAAGACTTGGGTTTGAGAGTGTTCATCGGGAAAAAAAATGCCAGCATTTCGACAACCGATATGCAAGAAAATACCTTAGACCAAATTATTGACCGTGTAATCTCAATGGCTAAAGAATCTCCCGAAGATCACTATGCAGGCATCGCATCTGAGGAAGTAATTGCGAAAGACATTCCCAATATAGAATTATTTGACCCCGTAGAACCGTCNCCTTCAGAATTAACAGAGCGTGCGACTATAGCGGAAGACGCCGCACTTGCCGTAACNGGTGTTAGCAACTCGGAAGGGGCTGAAGCATCTTGGTCGCAAACAACCGTTACACTTGCAATTAGTAACGGGTTTATCGGCTCTTACAAAAAAAGCAACCACAGTATAAGCNCAGTGGTGCTTGCCGGTACGGGGCAGAAGATGGAACGGGACTATGAATATTCTTCCTGCAGTTTTGCTGAAGATTTAGATGATCCAAGTAATATTGGTACTACGGCTGGTGAAAGAGCGGTAAAAAGGCTGAACCCCAAACGGCCAGCAAGCGCAGACATACCTGTGATTTATAGTCCAAGAGTTAGCGGCAGTTTAGCAGGTCATCTAGCGAATGCTCTGAACGGTAATTCAATCGCGCGGGGAACAAGCTTTCTTAAAGATGCCCTCGGAAAACAAATTTTTTCATCTGGGATAACAATTATCGACGACCCGCATCGATCAAGAGGACTAAGATCTAAACCATTTGATGCCGAAGGTTTACCCACTAGCAAAAAATTNGTTGTTGAAAATGGCTCTATTAGTTCTTGGTTCCTAGATCTCGCAACTGCCCGACAGCTTAATACCAAATCTACTGGACACGCGGCTCGATCCACAACTGGGAGTCCAAGCCCNAGTCCCAGTAATCTTTATCTAGGGGCAGGAGCAGAGGCGCCTGATGCACTGATGAGTGATATTAAAACAGGCTTATACGTAACTGAATTAATGGGCATGAGTGTGAACATGGTAACCGGGGATTACAGTAGAGGAGCTGGTGGTTTCTGGATAGAAAACGGAGTATGCACCCACCCAGTTAGCGACGTCACCGTGGCGGGAAACTTAAAGGATATGTTTAAAAGCCTTATNCCAGCTAATGATCTAGAATTTAAACGGGGAACCGATGCACCAACTATTCGCATCGATGGAATGACGGTCGCTGGGCCGGGCGACCAATAAAAATTTACTCATTTTTGAACAAAATTCGCACATCGCACTGTTGATAGGATATAAAGTGCGTGAGGCGTATTGCTATACCNTTCATATTGGGAGATGGCTACCGTGGAGGCCCACCGTAAAGAAGCGAAACGAGCCAATACTCGCTTTCTTGTTAGTCGACTTTTCAAGGACCATGTAANGCACCAGCTGGGTTGGTTNATTTTTGCGTTACTTTTAATGGTCGTTGTGGCAGCGNCAACAGCATCTCTTGCCTTTTTGATGGAAACGATCCTGGATGACGTCTTCACGGCGCGAGATAAAACTAGTCTGTATATCGCCGCTACAACGGTTATGGGCCTATTTTTATTGAAGGGNCTCGCTACTTATGGCCAAACTGTAATAATGAGTTTAGTCGGCCAGCGCATTCTTGCTGATATCCAAAAACGCATGTTTCGTCATCTTACATACGCTGACTTATCTTTCTTTCAAAGCCGCTCAAGTGGAGAGCTAATAGCACACTTCATAAATGATGTAGAAAAAATGAGGGGTACCGTTGCAGGGGTCATTACCGCGATAGGACGAGACAGTCTAACCTTAATTTTTTTGGTTGGCGTGATGTTCTATCAAGACTGGCTTCTTACATTAGCGTCTTTTTTTGCTTTTCCAACTGCTATTCTGCCTCTTGTCAAAATTGGAAAAAAGATGCGGAGAGTATCTGCCGATACCCAGGAAGAGATAGGCCAGTTCACAATTATACTAAACGAAATTTTCCGTGATNTACGACATGTGAAATCCTATTGCATGGAGAAATACGAACAATCCCGAACAAATGCGCTTATAGACCGGATATTCAACTTAGTTTTCAAGGCAGCACGTACCAANGCCGCTGCGTATCCAATAATGGAGACTTTGGGAGGGACGGCGATAGTAATTGTTATTTGTTATGGCGGATGGCAGGTCATAGAGGGAACTAGGACTACTGGAACATTCTTTTCATTCGTAACTGCATTATTGCTCGCATACGACCCCGTGAAAAAGCTCGTTAACTTAAATGCTCAGCTTCAGGAAGGGNTAGCCGCAAGTGAGAGAATTTTCGGTGTTCTAGACGTNAGACCTAANATCATTGATAGCACCAACGCTANCGAAATNACCGAAGTTACCGGAGAGATTTTAATTAAAGATCTATGCTTTTCCTACGATNACACTTCTCCAATTTTAAGCAATTTATCGATGNCNNTACCCGCNGGAAAAACANTTGCNCTTGTCGGACATTCCGGCTCAGGAAAGAGCACACTTTTAAATTTAGTCACCAGGTTTTTTGATCCCGTATCTGGCTCCATTTTAATTGATGGCAGAGACATTCGAACAGTAAAACTCTCTTCACTGCGCCAGCATTTCGCCATAGTTAGCCAGGATATTTCACTTTTTAACGATACTATAAAAGCAAATATTTGTTATGGGGATCCCGATGCGCCCAACGAGAAGATAATAGAGGCGTCTAAAAATGCGGCGGCACACGATTTTATAAAGCAGCTGCCAAATGGTTATGATACGGAGATTGGGGAAAATGGCGTGAAACTCTCTGGTGGACAAAGGCAACGAGTAGCCATTGCTAGAGCCATGTTAAAAGATGCACCCATTCTATTGCTGGATGAAGCAACCTCGGCATTAGACTCTGAGTCTGAAAANGCTGTCCAGAAAGCCCTACAACGGCTTATGCACGATCGTACAACAATTGTAATCGCCCATCGCCTCTCAACCATACAATCCGCTGATATGATCTATGTATTAGAAGAGGGAAAACTTGCCGAATTTGGGCAACATAACGAGTTGTTNAAACGAGATGGAGTCTACGCAAATCTATATAAAATTCAGTTTGCTGAAAAGGGGAAAGCTAATAATCTTCAAATTCCAGTAGAAAGAAATATTGAAAGATAATGTGGAACTATATCCGGAAGAGCGAACGTTGGCAAAGAATTGCTAGTTGGACTATCGCATCCCTTATCCGCTTNCTTGACCTTTCAATAAAATGGAAAATGGTTGTTCCNCCCGCAACACAACGTATTTTCAAGTTANANAAACCAATTATTCTTCTTTTTTGGCATAATAGGATCTTATCCATGCCTGCCGGCTGGGATGTATCGAGGCCCATAACGCTCCTGCGNTCTGCACACAGGGATGGTCTTCTGATTGGCAGGGCTATTTCTTTTTTAGGCTACAAGACGGTGGCGGGCTCCTCTAATAGAGGTGGCGCGACAAGTTTGAGGAAACTTTTAAAAGAATTGCAAAATGGGACGTCTATTGGGATAACTCCAGATGGTCCCAGAGGCCCCCGCATGAGAATGACCCCAGGAGCTATCGTGGCAGCTCGCTTGGGNGGAGTTCCCATAATTCCGGTAGCTTGGAATACCAAACACCGCAAATTACTAGGAACTTGGGATAANATGATATTAGCAAGACCTTTTTCTAAAGGTATCTTCATTTATGGTGAACCAATAGAAATTCCCAAAAAATCGACCNATGAAGAAGTAGAAGCCTACCGAATNNANGTTGAGAAAAAACTCAATGAATTAAGCAGAGNAACCGAAGAAGAATATGGGCATTCTATAATNGAACCNGCACCTTCCGATCACCGTAANTTCCGGACACCAAAAGAATGATACAGTNGCTATACAAGTCCATAATGACAATCGGATTTCCTATTATCGAATTAATACTTTTACTGCGGGTTAAAAAGAATAAAGAGGATTTTGGGCGTTTAAATGAGCGCAGAGGAATTAGCATTGTACAAAGACCTGAAGGCGAGTTGATATGGGTTCACGCATCTAGTGTTGGAGAGAGCATGGCAGCGTTGTCTTTGATAGAACGGTTGGTTAGTTCAGAGACCGAGAGAAACGTTCTTGTCACCACTGGTACTCTAACTTCTGCTCAGCTGATGATGGATAAACTTCCTGATAGAGCGTTTCACCAGTTCACACCAATCGATAGACCCGCATTNGTAAAAAGGTTTTTCAAGCACTGGAAACCAGACTTGCTTNTAATAATGGAATCTGAATTTTGGCCAGTGCAAATTNATACCGCCAAAAAATTTGGAATTCCGATAATTGCCGTGAACGCGAGGTTGTCAGAAAAATCATTTTTACGATGGCGAATAGCCACATCGTTGAGTTCAACCATTTTCGAGGATTTAAGTTTAGTTATTTCCACTAATAAAGAACAAGGAAGTCGATTTTCCAAACTCGGTGCCAGAAATGTTGTCGTGAGTGGTAACCTAAAGCGTTCTGCCCCAAAATTAAACGTCGACCAGAGCGTCACGGGAGTTTTGTCCGAACAAATTGGTAATCGACCTGTTTGGCTTGCNGCAAGCACGCATATTGGAGAGGATCTTCCCATAATGGAAGTTACAAACAGTTTGCTCGATAGATTTCCAAATTTGCTGACGATTGTTGCCCCTAGACATCCAAGCCGAGGAAAGGATATCGCGGAACTTGGCTCGAAAATAGGATTAAAGGTTGCACGCCGGTCATGTGGGGAAGAGATAGTGCCCGAAACTCAGCTATATATAGCTGATACTTTAGGAGAAATGGGATTATTCTTTCATATTTCGGACACAGTCTTCGTTGCAGGTTCGTTAGTACCAGTTGGGGGCCATAATCCTATTGAGCCTGCTCACTTTGACTGTGCGATCATATTNGGGAACCTCATGTCTAAAAACCAGGAAATTGCCGACGAAATGCTCTCCGAGAGCGCGGCGATCAAGGTGCACGATAATAAAGAATTATTCAACGCACTCGCTCACCTGCTTAGTGAACCTGAAGNATCTAATAGGCTAGCGCAAAATGCCAAAGAGTATGCTAATAATGGTTACAAAGTATTAGAAAGTGTTTCAAAAAGCATAACAGCATATACAAATGTTTGATCTAAAAGTACTCGCTAATGAGAACACCTGATCACTGGCAAAGTAATAATTTAGTCAGCCTGCTTCTTAGGCCGTTTGGGTGGGTTTATTTTTTTCTTGGTTTGCTTCACCGCAAAATTGTACGCAGCGTAAATATTGGTGTGCCGGTCATTTGCATAGGTAATATTGTTGCCGGCGGGGCTGGAAAAACACCTACGGCGATTTATATTGGAAAATTACTTTCCAACAGCTTTAAAGTAGCGTTCTTAACACGCGGCTATGGAGGCTCCTTGACCGGTCCCGTCAAAGTAGACCCTGAAAAGCATACTTTTCATGAAGTCGGAGATGAAGCCATTTTATTATCAAGAATAGCTACGACTTGGGTATCTAAAAGTCGAGTGGACGGGGCTCGCGCCGCCAAAATAGATGGGGCGGAAGTTATAATAATGGATGATGGATATCAGAACCCGCAACTAGAAAAAACACTTTCCTTTCTGGTCGTAGATGGGGCTTATGGACTCGGAAACAAACAACTGATTCCATCTGGTCCATTACGTGAAACTTTAAAGCATGGGATATCCCGTGCGGACGCACTAGTAGTAATTGGACAAGATCTTCACAATATTCAATCGCAAGTCCCCAAAGATGTTTCTTTGTTCCCAGTCACGGTCTCTCCTATAATATCCAAGAAACTTAAAGAGGCTAGGCGGGTAGTTGGTTTTGCGGGAATTGCCCAACCATCAAAATTTCTGAGAACATTAACAACACTCGACCTCGAAGTTAAAGGTTTTTTTCCTTTTCCTGACCACCACAAATTCACAAAANNTGAAATACAGGATTTAACTAAAAAGGCTTTCGAAATGGGCGCTCAATTAGTTACAACAACAAAAGATTTTGTAAGGCTTCCACCAGATATGATAGGNGCTATCGTGGCACTGGATATTGAGTTGAGTTGCATTAATGAAACGCAGATAAAATCACTGCTTGAGCAAACCTTNGAAAAACAGAATGCGTAAGCGTCTCCCTTCCCCATGGAAAAAAAGGTTTTTCACGTGGCCGATTTCGGGTTTTATGGCGTGGTTTGCTTACCATTTGATAGGTGTCTTTCCTATCGATTTAGGATCAGCTGTTTTGGGTAAACTTTTTCGTTTTATAGGACCACAACTCCCAATTAGTAAAAGAGCGCGGATCCACATGAGAGCTTGCTTTCCATCCTGGAATGAAATTGATCTAGAGGCTAACGTCCGAGATATGTGGGAAAATTTAGGCAGAGCCGCTGCGGAATTTCCACATATCCAAAATCTTGATGTCAGTGGGAGGGACAAAAGGGTTGAGGTCATTGGCGTTGAACATATTCACTCTCTTCGTGATGATGGTAAGCCAGGTATTGTTTTTTCGGCCCATCTTGGGAATTGGGAGCTGCTACCTATGCTCGCACACCCTAATGGACTTGATATGCATTTTGTATATAGGGCATTGAACTCACCGTTAGCAGAAAAAGTCTTGAGGCGCCATTATAATAAACTCAGTGAAAGATTAATCCCAAAAGGGCGAGAAGGTGCAATACAAATGGCACATGTCTTGCGCGATGGAGGACATTTAGCCATCATGGTGGACCAGAAATTGAATGAAGGGTTAGATATTCCTTTTTTTGGTAAACCCGCGAAAACGTCTACGGCACTTGCTTCATTCGCGTTGCGCCATAGATGTCCTGTGGTGCCAGCGCGTGTTGAACGACTATCAGGAGCTAATTTCCGCGTGACTTTTTATCCTGCAATAAATTTACCAAACAGTGGTGTCACACAAGCCGATTTGGTGGAACTTTTGACCCAAGTGAATAAACAAATTGAAAGCTGGATACGCGATACCCCAAGCCAATGGCTCTGGCTCCACAGGCGCTGGGGTAAATAATATTAGTCTTTCGCAGGCACTAGCAGAGCCGGGTCAATGCGTTTTTCGAATAAATTTACCCGCCAGTCTAGATGTGGGCCAGTCGATCTTCCTGTTGATCCTACCAAACCCAGAATATCTGACTGCGCCAAAACATCTCCCTCTTTTACAAGCAACTTTTCTAAGTGTAGAAACGCTGAGGTGAGACCATGTCCATGATCTAAAATTATCGTCCCTCCAGAAAAATATAGATCGGGCTCCGCCAGAACAACTATGCCATCAGCCGGGGCAAAAACCTTNGTTCCCCTCGGAGCAGCTATATCTATACCAAAATGCGGCTGTCTTGGTTTGCCATTCAATATTCTCTGGGATCCNTACACACCGGAAATTCTACCTTCGGTGGGCATAATAAAACCAGATCTAAAAAAAACATTACCCCGACTAAATGATCTAACGTCTTTTATTTTTTTATTTTCTTTTCTGATACGACTTAAAATATGTTTTGGAGGGGTTACAAATTTTTTAGGGAGACCATCTATTCTTTGGATTTTGAATTTCCGCTGTTTAATTTTTAAGTTCTTTTTTTGAATACGTCCCTCTGGATCTCGAATAATTAATTCGGAGTTAGGGTTTGCATCCCTGGAAAAACCAAGCAAAAAATAACCCTCTCGAGAAACTCTAATAGATTTATTNTCTAGAGTTATCTCATGGCCTGGCTTTGTCTCTCCAAAAATTATCCCACCCTGAGTTAAATTGCCGTTTAAAATGATATCGGCAGCAGCCGAATTAGCAAGGGTGAGTAAAGTAATGAGTAAGAAACAAAACATCAAAAAAGAGTATCTTGTTTGCTAGTACTTTTTTTTGCCGAACTCTGGTCTTCATGGAAACTTTTAATCACTCTCACATTTGATGTTCCGTCCCTAAACTGAAGCTGAAGCGCTTGACCCGGTTTAACCAATTTTGCTGAAAATATTGGTTTACTGGTTTCATCACGCACTAATGCAAAACCTTTTTCTAAGGTACGTTGAAACGAGCTAGCTTCAAGCAATCTATCTAACCCTAATATCAACTTTTTTTTATCTACAATAAACCTTTCAACTATGTCTTCCTGCCTATTAGAGAGGCGGTCTAAATCTATTTGGAGATTTTTTATAGTTTGTCTAACAATATTTNTCTTCAAACGCGATCCAATAGCACTTTTCTTGAACTCCGCATTTTCGACAACTAGTTTCCCTGCATTTCCAAGCCGTTTTANAAGGCTGGCCAGTACGTCCGATTTGNGCATGATTTGAAAATCCGGGGATANCAAACGGCTGGAAAATTCNCCTACATTGGTTGATAAATCTTTGATACGTGATCTAATCGCATTCCCCAATCGCTCATCTAAATAATCTAGACGCTGACTTCTATTATCAATAATAGATGTNGGATCACCAAGTGCTCTAGCAAACCCGCTTAATTGAAGATCACAGCCTTCAATGTNAGCGGTCCATAGCTAAAATCATTCGCCGTTCATGCTCAATTAACTCACTAATCAACTCCGATCTTACTGGGACTGCCATTTCAGCTGCCGCCGTAGGCGTTGGCGCCCTTAAATCCGAAGCAAAATCAATTAATGTCGTATCAGTTTCATGTCCAACTGCCGATATAATAGGTATCAAACTTTCAGCGACAGAGCGTACGACCACTTCTTCATTAAAGCACCAAAGGTCTTCGAGGCTACCACCGCCTCGCGCGACTATTAGCAAATCCGGTCGTTGGATGCTGTCATTCTCAGATATTTTATTAAAACCCCTTATCGCTTCCGCGATCTCTTGAGCAGCACTTGATCCNTGTACCGCAACCGGCCATATAACCACATGGAGNGGNAACCTATCTTTCAATCTATGCAAAATATCTTTGATAACTGCTCCCGTAGGAGAAGTCACTACTCCTATNAGGNCCGGGTACTTTGGTAATGAAAGCTTTCTATCTTGATCAAAAACTCCTTCGTTCAAGAACTTTTTTCGTCTTTCTTCCAAAAGCTTTAGTAACGCTCCTTCTCCAGCGAGTTCGAGTTCTTCTATTATAATTTGGTATTTAGAGCGGCCGGGATAGGTTGTGATTTTGCCAATACAAATGACTTCTAGACCATCTTCCGGTTCAATTGAAAGTCGCTGCGCTNTTCCTCGCCAACATATACCGTCTAAGACTGAATTTTCGTCCTTCAACGTAAGATACAAGTGGCCTGAGGACGCTCGCATAGGCCTCGAAATTTCGCCTCTAACCTTTACCCGCTGAAAATTGCTCTCAACAGTAAACTTTACTTGATTAGACAATTCACTNACTGTTAATTCTGGCAAATTATCTGTAAAATCTATCGATCTGTTATCCATAGATATAATCTATTCTACAACGTTGTATTTCGGAAGCATTTGGAGAAAAAAATATGAAAATCCTTGTCGTAGGATCTGGAGCAAGAGAACATGCTTTGTGCTGGGCAATCACCCGTTCGTCTTTGTGCAAGGATTTATATTGTGCGCCAGGTAATGCCGGAATTGAAGAAGAAGCTCAGTGCATCCCCATACAAGTAGAAGACCTAGAAAGTTTGGTTAAATTTTGCACGAAGGAATCAATCGATTTTGTCGTGGTCGGACCCGAAGCACCGTTGGTAGGAGGTCTCATTGATAAACTTACCATAGCCGGTATTAAGGCATTTGGCCCGAGTGCTGATGCGGCAAAACTGGAAGGATCTAAGAGTTTTACAAAAGAATTTTGTTTACGGCACAAAATCCCAACGGCGGCTTTTAAACGATTCAGTTCTGCTAACGCGGCTATTAGGTATGTTGAAGAGATTGGAGCACCTATTGTTATCAAAGCTGATGGTTTAGCGGCAGGAAAAGGCGTCACAGTTGCACAAACACTGGGTCAGGCAAAGGATGCGATAGAGGAGGCTCTTAATGACAATAAATTTGGCGAAGCCGGAAAAGAAATTGTTGTCGAGGAGTGTTTAATAGGCGAGGAGGCAAGCTTCCATGTATTAGTCGACGGAGAGAATGTCATACCGCTTGCATCTGCACAAGATCATAAACCCGTGGGGGAAGGCGATACCGGCCCAAATACTGGCGGAATGGGCACGTACTCCCCAGCACCCATTTTAAATGAAGACCTCACCCAGGAAATTATGCAGAAATTTATAATACCCACCGTAGAGGGTATGAAGAAAGAAGGGCATACATACAAGGGTGTATTGTATGCCGGCTTGATGATTACCGATAATGGCCCGAAGCTAATCGAATACAACGCGCGGTTTGGAGATCCTGAAACCCAAGTCTTACTAATGCGCTTAAAATCAGATTTACTGCCGGCGTTAATAGCCTGCGCTGATGGCACGCTAGATAAGATTAATTTAAATTGGGATAAATCTGCAGCCGTTTGTGTTGTGATGGCCGCAAAAGGATACCCCGGCGATTACAACAAGGGTACCTCCATTAAGGGGCTGCACCGAGTTAATCAAATAAAAAACACACACGTTTTTCATGCAGGAACTCTGCTGAATCAACATGGGGAATTGATAGCAAACGGTGGAAGGGTTCTTAGTATTACTTCGATGGGAGAAAATATAGCCGACGCTCAAACAAAAGCTTATGAAGCTGTAGATTTGATAGATTGGACAGATGGGTTTTGCCGCCGTGATATAGCCTGGCGGGCTATTTAGAAATACGTTTTAATAAAAACAAGGGCCAAGCAGATCAAGACAATCAGAGACAGGGGCTTTCGCAATTTTACATACCAATTAGGCAACCAACCTTTTTTCCCAGACCAGACATCAAAAATAAAGGTACCTGTAAATCCTAAAATAAAGGTTATTAGAGATGGCAAAAGGTTCATTTGAATTGCCAACCAGGCTACTAGTGCCGGCGTTACACTCCATCCAAGGCGTATCCATGTATCGGATCGGGTTCCCGATGTATCAGTAAGACTTGCTAATCCAGCGCCCCAGTGGACAGCACCCAAGAAGCTCAGGATTACTGCTGAGTAATGCAGCATTATGTCGAGAGCCATTAGCTGATCATTACCATTCAATACAAAAACTGAAGCCGATGTGACGGCAAACGGGATCAAACCACCGAACCCTAGTATCTTTGCGGGAGCTGGAATTGCCACCATGATCTTTCTCCGTCTATTTTGTGGAATTTTCCCACAATTCTAACCTATACTTCTATTTTATGGGACCTGCGATATGGATCTTCATAATACCTTAGCAGCAACGCGGAGCAACCGATGAAACTTAATGGACAAGCAGCGCTAGTAACCGGCGGAGCAAGCGGTCTAGGTGCCGCTACGGCAAAGGCGCTTGCCTCTGCCAAAGTGAAAGTGGCTATATTAGACACTGACATTGAGGGCGCACAACACATTGCAAAAGAAATAGATGGAATAGCTATCGAATGTGATGTCTCAAATGAAAAGTCTGGCGAAAGAGCTATAGGTGTCGCGCGAGAAAAACACGGTCCTGCCAGAGTGTTAATAAACTGTGCTGGGATAGGCCCTGCTGAGCGAATTGTCGGCAAAACTGGCCCAATGCCGTTGGAAAACTTTCGGCGAGTAATTGAAATAAATTTAATTGGGTCTTTCAATCTTATGCGATTAGCTGCATCGGATATGATGAGCTTAGATCCTCTTGAAGATAACGAGCGTGGCGTTATCATCTCTACCGCCTCAGTCGCTGCATTTGAAGGTCAAATGGGTCAAGCAGCTTACAGTGCCTCTAAAGGCGGGGTTCACGCCCTCACAATTGTTGGCGCTCGAGAATTTGCGAAACAAGGCATTCGGGTCAATACAATCGCCCCAGGCCTTTTTGCCACACCTCTTCTTCTAGGTATGCCTGAAAATGTTCAGGAAAGTTTGGCGACTTCTGTGCCATATCCCTCTAGATTTGGAAACCCCGAAGAATATTCTAAGTTGGTTATGTCGATAATTGACAACGTAATGCTTAACGGGGAGACCATTCGGCTGGACGGTGCTATCCGACTGCAGCCAAAATGAAAACTTAAATTCAGGCTGCTTTTATAAAATTAGCGATAGCCTAGTTACGAGTAAATCAATCTATTTTTGCCGCACTTGTCGACACCCCTCATATGGTAAATCTTCCTTTCAGAGTGATCCGGAACACGCATATTATTAAATTGGTCTCTGGCAAGTTGATGATCGAATAGACTCGTAGTTGGCATAAACCGCATTGTCATTCCACGCCTACTGTTATCCGATGTATTTGGTTCTGATCCATGCACAAGGAAGACATCATGAAGAGATATCTGACCTCTCTTTAATTCAAGATCAACGGCTTTGGTTTCATCATACTCTGTTTTTTTTAATTCTTGATTGAGTGTCAATTCCTTACTTGGGTTTGTTTCATGCTTCAGTAGGCGCGCATCCTTGTGTGACCCTTTTATTATCCGAAGGCACCCATTTTCTCGATTAGCATCATCTACAGCAACCCACACGGTACATGTTGCAAGCGGGCGGATTGGCCAGTATTCGCCATCCTGGTGCCATGGAGTGGCTTTTCCATTTTTTGCAGGTTTCGCAAAAAAGCTTGAATTCCACAACGCAATGTCTGGGCCGATTAATTGTTCAACCATATCTAAAATTTCGTCGTTGCGNCAGAAATCAGCAAAACCTTCATCATATTGCAAGACTGCCGGACAATAATCTCTGAATTCAGGATATTTCTCTAAAAGTGCTTCGTGTCGTTTTTGAATAGCTTGGATAGTTTTTTCCGGGAGTTGAAAGTCCGGAATTACATAACCATCCTCAAAATACTGTTCTATTTGTAAATTGTTAAGCATATCAGGATTCCAAAATTAATGTCATGGTAAGTTGCGAAATCATTGCTTACCCATAATGAATCATTAGGGTCAAAATGCAAACAGCTAAGTGCCCGCCTTCTCCAATAAAAACCAAGTAATATCATCTAGATTAGTGCTTTGGTCTTTATGATAAAAGAACCCGTAGTCAACCAAACGAAGATCCAGATATTGGTCTAACATTTCGCCCGCGAAATCGCGCTTAAATAGTTTATTTTTGTGACCTCGGTATAAAACTTCTTCAGGCTGGCGACTGTAATATTCTCCGATAAGAATATATCTTCTCGTTGATTTATAGATATTTTCATAAACCACTGGGAGGTATTTGGGATCAATATGGATCAAGACCCCAATTATCATCGCCAAGTCATAAGTTTCGGCTTCAAAGCTTTCTAAAATAGACCCGTGAATGACTTTTATACCTTTAATCGTTTTCAATTCTAATATAGCTGAGGAGTTAATTTCGATAGCTGCGGCAGCAACCTCCGGAAATAAATTCTTTATGGCAACTAGGTTCATGCCGACATTTGCACCAAACTCTATAACGCTTTCAAAATTACCGGACGATTTCAACGCTCTGCTCAGTAATTTTTCTCGTGAAAGCAATAGCTCGGGTGTATTGCTTCTATCAGTGTATTCATCACCAAAATTGCCTGCCCAGAATGCTTCTTGTTCAGATTGATATTGTTTACTCACTTCCCGCACCCTTAAAAATTGTATCCCTTACCAGCCGGGGAGTTTCCTGAACATCCGAATTTAATCCACGCCAATCCGGATTAGCATTCAAAATATCTAAAATATCCAACATTTTGAAGTCCTCTTTGATTTTAGATAAAGTCTCTATTATTTTTTTGATCAGATGAAAATCTTTCCGCTCGTCTAGTGTCCATCTTTCCATGGAATAATTTACTCGAGAAACGATACTTAGCGGGTGAAATCTATCCGGGTTTCTATAAAAAAATGGTGTGACGTGCTCCCTGTCGTACTCATCTGTGGCCTCCAAAGACGCGGTTTTCAGTGCATCCCGCGAGAAACATTCAACTTCTAAACCTGCTGGATATGTACGGGGTATTGCATTAGTGGCAAACTGGCAATTACCAGATTCAGCTAAGAATTTAGTAACAACATAATCTATNACCTCTGGGTCACTCAAAGGACAATCTGCTGTTAAACGAATAATAACTGTGGCTCCATATTGTTGCGCCGCACCATCAAAACGACTTAGTACATCCTGTTCAGAACCTCTAAACAGATTGATTTTCTCTTTTTCGGTAAGTTTTTCTATTTCGTCATCAGCCGAGTTTGTCGATGTCGCCACAACTATTTCTTCAATATGTTTTGATCGAGCAATGCGTTCTATTTGGTGTAATATTAGGGGTTTCTTATTTACTTCTTTAAGCACTTTTCCAGGGAACCTAGTGGATGACATACGAGCTTGAACTATTGCAACTTTCGTCAACTCATCGCTCCATCTAAGTGCCAACTATAAGAAAGATGGTATTACTTCATCACCAAACCGTCGCATTGAAGTAATATTTTGTTTCATATCCATTGCCCCAAAACCTGTTTGGCAAAGTAAATGTGATACTCCTAACTCCTTCAATTCAGCAACCTGCTCCTTTACTGATTTGGGACAGCCGTAGAGGGATCCTGTTTCCATAGCCATTTTTGCACCCTCTTCATGGCTTACATTCGGGTCAGTCCAGGCATTTAATGTTTCCGGAAGCGGCTCAAAATCTTCAGGGTTTAATTCACTTCGTATTTCCATCATATGTTTTCTTGTATCTATCAAAAATGCATAGAGTTCGTCTTCAGCCTGACTATCGGTTTCAGATACATAAACATTCCTCCAAAGGGCACTTTGCTCTAACAGTTTTTGTTTCTTAACTTCGCAGTGCTGTCCTTCTTCGAGGCCCTGTTTATACAAATTCCATCTTTCTTCAATGCTGGCTACGGGCAATCTTGCCGTCAGTATCGGTATACCCAACCTTCCACATTCAACAAAAGACTGAGCAGAAATTACACTTCTCCATATTGGCGGGCCGGGTTGTTGGACTGGGCGGGGCCTAATATCTGGGACTTCTACATCATAAAATTGTCCTTTATGCCTAAAGCTTCCGCCCTTCCAAGCTTTTTCTAAAATTTCAAAGCCTTCCCTTGCTCTCTGTGGACTGTCCTCACTCCTTAAACCATGTCCTATAAATTCATATTCATTGAAAACTGTTCCCTTCCCAACTCCAACATCAATTCTACCGTTTGATAAATTGTCTAGCAGAGCTAGTTGTGTCGCTAGCCTCACTGGATGATGAAAAGGCATCTGCACCACTGAAAACCCAATGCGGACCTTTTCAGTTTTCATTGCAAGAGCCGCCGCAAAAAGGAGAGCGTCATTGTAGACACTCTCTCCAGTAAAATAATGCTCAGTAAGCCATACATCCTCAAAACCCAGTTTTTCAGCTTCTTGGGCTTGTATTAAGATATTATCAATATTTTGCTTATCCTCATGCGGGGAGGAAGAAAGTGAAAGTGTGAGCCATCCAAAACGCATTTTACATCCTAATTGTTAATACAATAAAAAGACTGAGGTTTTTTTTATTTTTGGTCAATTGATAAATTTTTAAAACTCTGCATTGCATGAATAACTCTAAGCGCCCCGTTACCATCGACCAACGCTCCCGCTTTTATCCCAAGAGATAAACGATGTTTCTTATCTTTAATCATGGCACTCAATTTAATAAATACATTTTGGAAATTAACTTTTTTGGATGTTTTTATCATTATGGCAGCTTTACTAGCGACCATGTGTTTACCAATTTTTTCTTCGGGTACTGATACTGGCATTAATAACATTGGTGTCTCATAGAAAGATAATTCCCAAACTGTAGACCCCCCCGATGATAGAGCGATATCAGACCAGCGCATATGATCTTGCATATTAGTCACTCCTCGGAGAACACGACAATTAGGCAGTTTCTTTGAAAGATCTTTTATGACTTGAAAATTGGAATTCATCTGTCCAACTATTAAACGAATCGACATTTTTCTAAGGATATCCTCAGGGGCCAACTGACTATAAATTTCTAAAAAATTCTGACTCAAGTGAAGGGGGTCGGCACCACCAAAAGTCACTAGCAGCTTTGTTGCGACGGATGGGTGTTTTCGACTCCATGCTGACTTATTGAGAAATTTTGGCCGAAGCAACGCATAATAATTCCCCAGAAGCAATCTAGCCTGTGTTTTCCCCTCGTACATAGCTGACGTGGCGAAAATATTCTGGTTTAAAAGTATATCTACGGGATATTTTTTTAAAGTAGCGTCATCATCCAAAAATATTACCCTTGCTTCCGTTTTACTCACTTTTTCTAAAAAGACTGGGTCAAAATTGTGATTATCGATGAGAACCCACGAAGCACCTTTTTCCTGTATTATCTCGATTAATTGGCCCGCATTTGCTGCTCCTTCCGTGGTTTTTTGGAAAATAACCCCCGGCATTTCTCCTATTCTTTTATCTGCAATATTAGTGAGAATAAAAACCCTACCGCCTTGGAAACACCAGTGTTGAGCCAAAGCCAAACATCTTACATAATGACCCATGCCAATTTGTGGCCCTGCGTCGACCCTTATCACTAAATTTTTTTCGCCACTTTTCATTTCACCTACTATTCACACAACACAATATTCGTTGTTGCTTTTGCTAAATATAAGATACTTCCTTTCTCTATATCCGCAGTTTAGGGTACTTGGAATTGGTTTTGCAAAACTGTTTTTTCGTTAGGGGTCAAATTTGGTAGAGTTCATAAACATAAACGGGCGTCAAATTGGAAAAGGATATCCACCCTACATCGTCGCAGAAATATCCGCTAATCATAACGGTCGATTATCACATGCGATCGAACTGATAGAAAAAGCCAAAGAGGCTGGAGCAGACGCAGTTAAATTACAGACATACACACCAGACACTATTACCCTAAACCACCGTGGACCCGATTTTATTATTCAGTCTGGTTTATGGAAGGGGCAGACTTTATATGATCTATACCAAAAAGCTCATACGCCGTGGGAGTGGCACGGAGAACTGATATCTCATGCTAGAGAAATTGGTCTTACTGTTTTTTCTAGCCCGTTCGATGAAACCGCTGTTGACTTTCTTGAGACCTTCGATGTTCCAGCATATAAAATAGCCTCACCCGAAATTGTTGACTTTAACTTAATAAGAAAGTGCGCACAAACTGGAAAACCTCTGATAATATCTACTGGCATGGCGACCATCGAAGAAATAAATGAGGCACTCTCAATCGCCAAGCAAAGCGGGGCAAAGGAAATTGTTCTTCTGCATTGTGTTAGTGCTTATCCAACACCAGTAGAAGAGTCTAATTTATCCACAATTTCATTCCTGTCAGAGAAATTTGATATTCCCATCGGTCTTTCGGACCATACTAGTGACTCTCTAACAACAATTGTCTCCGTTGGTCTCGGGGCTGCTCTTATCGAAAAACATATAACCCTATCACGTAAGAATAATGGATTAGATGATGCTTTTTCTCTTGAACCTTCCGAATTTAAAGAACTTACCGCCAGCGCACAGCTTGCGTTTTCCGCACTTGGGAATTTGGAAGTTAAGTTATCAAAAACTGAAAAGGAAATGCTATTCGCACGAAGAAGCCTCTATGTAGTCGCTGATATCCAGAAGGGTGAAGTTTTTACAAAGCAAAACATCCGATCAATACGCCCTAACTATGGAGTGCATCCCAAATTCCTAACAAGTATTATAGGGAAGCGTGCAAGAAGGACGTTATGCAAGGGGGAACCCTTTAATTTAAATATGATTAAAAATGATAAACCTAAAAAATAGTTATTATGGAACAACTCAATACAGAGAAACTTATTAAAACTGCTAAGCATTACCAGGTAAGGGGGCAGCNTGAAGATGCTTTAANANCATACCAGGATGCCCTAGCTATNGATCCAAAATGCTCTGAAGCGCTCCACGAACTTGGAATGATACATTTCCGTTCTGGTAATATTTCCATGGCGATTACACTTTTAAAAGGAGCAACAAAATATGACAATAGACGAGCTGATTTTCATAATAACTTGGGCACAATTTTAANAACCTCGGGAAACCTAGACGCAGCCGAGAAAGCCTTTCGAAAGGCCTTGACCTTAGATAGAAATCTAGTACCAGCACTTGTAAATATTGGTTCTCTACTTTTNGACCGACTTCANGTCGCAGCAGCACTTAAGGCACTTAATAGAGCTGTTGACCTAGCACCAGAGAATTCAACTGCTTTATCAACCTATGCTGAAGCAAAAAAAATGTCTGGTGATGTGGTTGAGGCTCTGAGTTTACAACTAAAAGCGGCTGAAACCAATCCATTTGCAGATTTTGTATGGCTTAACCTAGCAAATACTCATATGGACCTNGAGCAATGGGATGANTCTTATTTAGCAGTCAAAAAATCNATAATCCTATCGCCCCACCTTTGCGAAAGCTGGAACAATCTAGGCTTTATTAAAATAAATTATGGAGAATTTCTANCAGCCGAANGATACTTCACCCAAGCATTGATTATAAGGAATAATTTTGCTCCTTCCTACAGTGGATTGGCAGAGGTGAATTATCTACAAAATCAGCTTGATGATGCGCTAAAATTTTCAGCAATTGCTATCCAGTTTAGTCCCGAGTCACCGCATCATTACAAGAGCCGCCGAGCTTTACAATTACTGGCTAAAGGGTCTATGNAAGACGGCTGGGAATTAAAAGAGGCCCGGCTATGCTTAGACCATAGCATTGATCATCGAGGACGCCCCCCCCGTTGGGATGGGCAATCCCTNACTGATAAAACCCTGCTCATTACAGCAGAAGAAGGTATCGGTGATGAGGTGTTTTATGCAAGTTGCTTCAATGATGTGATAAACTCCACAAAACAATGTTTTATAGAATGTGATCCGCGGTTAGTNAGCTTATTTGAACGCTCCTTTCCCAGCGCTAAAGTTAGAGAAGTAGAACGCACTGGTTCACGATTAAAGCCGGTCCAGTCATATTATTGGCTTCCTAAAAACCCAACTGTCGACCTTTCTATAGAAACCGGAAGTCTATTTAGGTTTTTTCGATCTAGCATAGATGACTTTCAAAACNGAGGTCCCTATCTAATNCCCCAACGGGATTTGCAAGAAAAATGGAGAGCGCGTATTTCAGAATTAGGGTCGGGATTAAAAATTGGTTTTTGCTGGCGAAGCAAATACCCTAGTATCTTTCGCAATCATCATTACACGCAATTAACTGATTGGTTGGAGATATTTAAATTTCCCACGGCCCATTTTATTTCGCTGCAGTACGGATATGATTGGCAAGAGGAAATAAATTCTGCACCTAATGTTCTAAGAGAGAGGATAACTGTTTTTAATGACGCTGATATGTCAGATGACATGGAAACAGTGTTCGCAATTGCTTCAAATTTAGACGTAATCATCTGCCCAAGCAGCACCGTAAGCTGGATCGGCGGCAGCCTTAATATTCCGACTTGGGTTTTTCACCTAAGACCAAATCATACCCAATTAGGGACCGACTTTTTTCCGGGTTTTCCCTCGATGCTAAGTTTCCCCAAAAATATCGACGAACCCTGGGATACCTGTTTTTCAAAGATATGTATGGAGTTAAAAAATATGTCCGCTAGCCAGCTTGCAAAATAATTTTCTGCTACTGAGCTATTTTGATTGCTGTCTATGCAGACCCCTTACAAGGCTAAGACGCACAAGGTTACAGTTAGGCCTCTGCACTCGCCCATGATCCCTAAATCCCGCACGCTTTAATGTAATGATAGCCGGCCAATTATCTGCTTGGGGTTCACATATAATTCTTTCAAATTGAGTTCTTTGAAATATTTCTTTGACAAGTTCTTTAATTACGGCTNTGCCAATTCTTTGCTTTAGGTATGCTGGATCACCAATAAAAAATCTTATCCCACACTCATCAAAACCCAGGACCGTTTCCAAAGATGACAAGCTTGAATAAACCTGGGACAACCCTATGGGTGTATCTCCTACACGAATAATCATTGAGTTATCGACAAATATGTCTTTAGCTATATCGCTAATATCCCGATAAGCTTTATCAGACCAACTATCCGGCCACCAGCGTTGCACATGGGGCGTTTCCACCCAGTTCTTGATTGGTGCTAAATCTTTATCGCTTACTTTAAAAAACGTGATATTTTCATGAGTATATTCGTTTAGATTCATTGTAAATAAAGCTTGAATTATTTTAATATGAGGAGATTNTATCAAACAATCCTAATTAGCGCACCCTAACTGCCTATTTAAGAGCAAATTTATCTATCCATTTTCCAGCACTAATTGCTTCTGAGCTGTTTGGTGCAACATCTATAACTTTTGACCAATCCAAGACAGCACTATCCAGCTGACCAACTAAATTCAAGATTATACCCCTTTCAAGAAGAGCTGCTGGTAAATTAGGTGCAAATGCAAGCGCGTTGTTTACGTCAATTAAAGCCCCATCGAAGTCTTTAGAACTTCTTTTAGCAATTGCCCTGAATAACAATGCGTCCCCAAACCTTGGGTTGTTTTGAATTGCTTTATCTATATCGGCTATAGCTTCTTCATAATTTTTTAATGCCATCCACGTTATNGCTCTATCAAGAAAAAACTGCGGATCTTCTCTATAAAGATCGATAGACGATGTTTGNTTTTCAAGTGCTTTTTTTGGCTGCCCCATCAAAAGCCTTGCATGCCCTGCCTGTGAAAAAAGCTGAGCCCGCACTTCATTACTCAACTCATTTTTATCGGCGGTCAAATTTTCGAAAATAATAGCAGCTGCTTCATAAAAACCAGCGAAAAACTTNCCTGTTGCTAGACAGTGTTTTGCGGCCATGTGTTCTGCTTCAGCAAGCCATTTCTTTGCCGTTTCAATACCCTTTTCAGGATACATTCGACTTTGCGACATGCAATCGTTATAACGTTTTGACTGGGAAATATTATTTTTTTCTGTTGCTTCAGAAAGTTCTCCAAAAAGACACAACTGAACAATAAAGAGAATTTTGAAGATTCTTTTCATTTTTTTGTTAAATGGGAGGTCAAATCATCAACAGCCTTCAAAATTTCTACAAGATCCTGTTCCCGCGATAATCTGTGATCACCATTTTTTATAATATTTACTTGCACTTTCTCACTATCGACGTGTTCTGCGAGCTTTAACGAAAGTTGATAAGGAACCTCCTCATCCGCCATCCCATGAATCAAATGAAATGGTACCTTTATGTCTAATCTTTCTCTCAAGACTAAATGCTTTTTCCCATCTTCTATTAAATCTAAAGTGATAGTATACGGCGACTCGTCGTAGTCAGACGCTAATGAGCATTGTCCATTCTCTATTAGCTTNTTTCTTGTTTCATCATCAAATTGCGACCACATCAGATCTTCTGTAAAGTCAGGAGCAGAGGCAATCCCGACTATACCTCCAACTCGGCCTGGTCTTTCCTTCGCAGTCAATAGTGTTAACCAGCCACCCATGGAAGAACCAACCAAGATCTGACAGCCGTGAGTTAGTTTATCTAACACAGCCAGGCAATCAGAAAGCCATTTTCCNATATTTCCGTCAGTNAANGATCCTGACGATTTACCATGGCCTCTATAATCAAATCTCAAAAAAGCCTGCCCTCGTTCCTCTGCATAGTCTTGTAATGCTAGAGCTTTTGTACCTTCCATGTCAGAAGCGAAGCCCCCAAAAAAAATAATTCCTGGTTCTGTGCCCGATAGTTTATTATAAGCGATTTTAACACCATCGGATTTGATCAGATAACTCGTTTCCATTTTTGGAGGTTCCGTAGTCGCTTGAGGCATATTGTTTTCTCTCACTTCGATAACTGGCCAGGATAGTCTGATGACTAGTTCTAATTGTTCATACTATACAGCTACGAATTCGCAATATGAAAATTTAGGCTTTGACTTTTTCAAACCCAGTAAATCGTCAAAGACCCCGACTATCCTGCAAGTATTACCTGCGCTTGAATCNGGGGGCGTAGAAAGAGGCACTCTCGAANTTTCAGAGGCTATCATGGCCTCGAGCTGGAGGTCGCTTGTTATTTCCAAAGGCGGCAGGCTAGTTGAGCCATTGGAGAGGCAAGGAGCAAAACATTTTGAGATAAATATCGGTTCCAAAAACCCATTTGCCTGGCCAAAATCCTTCAAAAAGCTTAAACGCGTTATCTCAGAGTACAATGTTGATGTTGTTCATGCTCGGTCTAGAATGCCCGCATGGATTTGTAAATACGGAGCANAGCAATGTGGGGTGCCTTTTATCACTACATTTCATGGTCGCTACAGGGACACTAATGCATTAAAAAGAATATACAACTCAATTATGGTCCGNGGCGAGTGTGTAATCGCCATTTCAAAATTTCTTGCCAATGATATTCAAAGCCGTTACGGAGTCAGNGATGACGCTTTGAAAGTTATTCCTAGAGGCGCAGATATATCCCTATTCAACCGGGAGATCGTCTCGGAAGAAACAACCAATAGACTAATTAAAAACTGGGGAGTGCCAGATAACACCCCAGTAATTATGTTGCCGGCGCGCCTTACTCGGTGGAAGGGACATGGACTTCTTATCAACGCCCTGTCACTGATTAAAGACATGCCGTTTTTTTGTATTCTCGTAGGGGAATACGACACAAAAACAAGTTATAAGTCCGAGTTAGAAGCTCTAATTAAACGGAAAGGTCTGGAAAACAGGGTAAAAATTNCGGGACATTGTGAGGATATGGCATCGGCCTACAAAATTTCAGAAGTTGTTGTATCTGCATCTTTAGACCCCGAACCTTTTGGCCGTATAGCTGTTGAAGCTCAAGCAATGGGTTGTGTTGTAGTAGCTGCTGATCATGGCGGCACACAAGAAACGATCAAAAACAACACGACGGGTATTTTAGTGAACCCGCGGGACGACTTTGCATTGGCAAATGGAATTAAAAAGGCACTAAAAATGCCGCCTAAAGACCGTAAATTAATGGGGCTTGCAGCCAGAGAATTCGTTAGCAGTAATTTTTCACGGGACACTATGTGCTATAGAACACTGTCTTTATATTGCCAACTTTTAAACATTAACCCTCAACCAAATAGTTAGGCCATGTCCCAGGAAAATATTTTAGTGATAAAATTGGGAGCTCTGGGTGATTTCGTTTATGCCATTGGTCCTATGCAAGCCATTAAAAAGCATCACAAAACAGCTAAGATTACCCTCCTAACCCGTTTATCCTTTGCTGATTTGGGATACAAGACTAAAATTTTCGANGATATATTGATTGATCCTGAGCCAAACTTTTGGAAACTAAAAAGTCTTTATGATTTTAGAAAAAAAATAAACTCCTTTCAGTTTGATAGAATTTATGACCTTCAAACCTCTGATCGAACTGGTTTTTACTATAAATTGTTAGGCCCTTTCAAAAGGCCTGAATGGTCCGGGATTGCACCAGGATGCAGCCATTATCACCATTATAAACGGCCAACACTTAAGCACACGCAAGATCGACATCGCGAGCAGCTGGCTCTTGCAGGAATTAACGAAGTATTACACCCCGATTTATCATTTATGGAAGGTGAAACAANGTCATTNGGCTTGCCCCCNAACTATGCCCTNATTGTTCCGGGAAGTTCGCCTAAAATGAAGGTGAAGAGNTGGCCATCGNAAAATTTTTCGTATATCTCAAAATTGTTAATTAAAAGAGGNATTACTCCTGTTTTAATTGGCGGAACTGATGATGCTGANACCATTAATGCCATTCAAAAGACATGCTGCGGAACTATCGGTNTGATAGGAAAAACTGACATTTTTCAGATTTCTTCATTGGCCAGGAAAGCAAAAATTTGTATAGGAAATGACACCGGACCGATGCATTTAATAGCTCTTTCGGGATGTCCAACGGTAGCTCTTTTTGGCCTTGGCTCCTTCCCAGATAAGGCTGCACCTAGAGGAGCGCATGTAAAAGTTCTTGTAAATGAAAATCTCATAAACCTAGCTGTANACGANGTCCAAGTAGCCATAGCGGATTTATTAGAAGCGAACTAAGTAATCTTAACGACCAGAAAATCTGAAATGACGCCACTATCAGATAAGCAATTAGAAGACAGCCTTCAAAAAACACTGAAGGAAAATAACGACTGCAAAAAAGTTTGGGTGTTTGCATATGGAGCACTCATGTGGGCGCCATGCTTTAAACCAGAGGCCTCATCAACAGGCATACTCAAGGGTTGGGCACGCAAGCCATGCCTATGGACATTAACCGCGAGAGGCTCACCCGAAAAACCCGGTATCGTATTTGCATTAGACGAAGCAAAAGGGAAAGTTTGCAATGGNCTTCTTTTAAAGATTTCCCCCTCTCGATTAAAAACTGATCTCTTAAGCTTATGGCAAAGAGAGATGTATATGGGCCTATATAAACCTGCCTGGTTGCCGGTGACGACCGAAGGTAAAGAAATCATGGCTATTTGCTTTGTAGTGAACCGCAACCATAAGCTCTTTATAAGAGACTTATCAAAAATTTCGCTCATTTACGCTATATCAGACGCTCAAGGCGAATATGGAACATGTCTAGAATATTATCAAAAAACACTTAGTAGTCTTAATAAGCTAGGCCTAGAAGATACAGATATTCAAAAACTAACTNCTGAAGTAATGAAAAAGTCTGATATTTAATTCTGAGTACGCTCTATTTTTCATGATAATGGATGATCGATTGAATTGAAGGTCTCTCTTCCATTTTTAGAAAATGAGTATTTACGTTGGGAAGTTGTTCCCTTTCTACACCATCNCGTTCTAACCACCGCGTCAAAGTATATAAATAAGCATCACAAATACTAAAATGCTCNCCAAGCACCCAAGGNCCCTTGATCATNTTNTCATCAATAAGCTGAAAACAGTTTCCTACGTTTTCTGGCACCTTTTTCGTCATNGANGCTATNGCGGCNTCNTCGTCAGACCACCGNGACCCTCTGCNTAAATGAGCATGGGCNACGTGTACCGTTGAACATAAATAACTATTAAATTCCTGAGCTTGCGCAAGCCGAAAAGGTTGGTCNAANGGNGCTACATTTTGACTTGGNAAACTTTGAGCTAAAAACAGNAGGATTGCCGGCGTTTCNGTTATTATNCCATCTTTGGTATGTAAGGCAGGGACCCGTGCTTTTGGATTGANTTTCAAATAATTTGGTTTTTTCTGTTCACTTTTAGTAAAGTCGACAAGCTCCAAAGAATAATCCGCGCCTATTTCCTCAAGAATTATGTGCGAAGCNAGAGCGCAGGAGTTTGGTGAGTAGTAAAGACGCAANTTTGTCTCCTTATTTGTTTGTTTTAAGAATGAATTTTATTTTTCAAAACCTACCACCTAAAGGAGAGCTTTAACATCAAAAGACGGATCCTCAAACCTACTCATCTCAGGTTGCTCTTCCTTCTCAAGAAGCCTTTTTGCNATTAAAAAACTTGNTGCATCATTGATTGCATCGACTGCTAGAAGCTTGCCTNCTTTGAAATACCAAGTGGACTCTGACCCGGCACGTTTTCCNGCTCTTGTAATTGTTCNATCAAACCCAGCGTTCAAGCCAGCTATTTGCAACTTTACATCAAACTGATCTGACCAAAACCATGGATAAGGTTTGTACACCGCCTTCTTTCCAAATAGTGTTACTGCGGCCGTTTCTGCCTGATCAATGCTATTTTGAACTGACTCCAGCCTTATAAGATCTCCTTCGTATGGAAAGCGCGCACAATCTCCTGCAGCCACAATATTTGGATCCGATGTGAGACACGACTCGGTTACAATAATTCCATCATCCGCCGTCAGCCCTGCATCAATCGCTAATTGTTGATTAGGTCGGATACCTATTCCACAAATCACCAAATTTGCTTTTATTTCAATCCCGCTTTCCAAACGTGCGCCGCAGACTTTCCCATGATTTTCTAAAAGTTCCACTAAACTCGCAGATATTAGTATCTTAACCCCATTTCTCTCATGGAGTTTGGCGAAATATTCGGATGTCGCTACAGCGGCAACTCTTTTTAAAATTCTTTCTTCACGCTCTATAATTGTTACATCGTGACCAAGACTTGACATCACTGCTGCAACTTCAAGGCCAATATATCCTCCCCCTATTATAAGTATCGAGGATGTTGTTTTTAATTGACCCGCAATATTATCCACATCATCTATATTCCTTAATGTATAGACGCCATCGAGATCACCCCCCATTGATTTTGGCAATTTAATTGTATCTGCGCCGGTCGTAAGAGCTAAACCTGAATACGCAAGTGATTGGCCGCTTTCCAGAAGGACACTTTTATTTTGAACATCAATCGAACTCACTTTGCTTTGGAGATACAGAGATACCGAATGATCTTCGTACCATTTAAAGGGCCTCAATAATAAACGCTCAACGCCAGTTTGGCCGATTAAGTATTTCTTTGACAGTGGCGGCCTTTGGTATGGTGGATATGCCTCAGCGGTGACTAAAGATATACAACGTGCGTCACCCATTGAGCGTAATTTTGCTATCAGAGAAAACCCTGCCTGCCCACCGCCGATCACAACTAAATGATTACTCATTATATCGCGAATACTCCTCAGAGAAGGCCCTAAAATAAAAACCGAAAACAGCAGTTATAATAATGTTACAAGCCAAATCTATTCCAAAGCGCTCGGGCTTCGATAGAATCTAGAAGATCAGTTATAACTTCACTTGCGACGTCACCTTCTATCTTGCTTGATAATCCAAAGCGAGATAATAGGCCGGCTTTTTTTTCAAAAGTTTTAAATTGAACATTCTCGCCAAAACGCTCTTGCATTACAGTTCTCATGTCTCCCAGTCCATCGATAAGCCCTAACTCTTTTGCCTTTACCCCGGTCCAGAACGCTCCACTAAATAGTTCTTCCGGAGTGCCTTTTAATCTTGCACCTCGGCGCGATTTTACCCAATCCTGGAATAAAGTGAAAATTTCTCCCTGCAAAGATTTTAGATGAGAGACGTGATCCGAATTTTCTGGCTGAAAGGGGTCTAGCATTCCCTTTTTATCGCCAGTGGCATAAATTCTTCGCTCTACGCCTATTTTATTAATAGCCTCGTTAAAGCCAAATCCAGCGGAGACAACCCCTATTGAACCTATAATAGAACTGGCGTTGGCATATATTTCGTTTGCTGCCAATGCTATCCAATATCCACCAGAAGCAGCTACATCCTCGCAAAAAACAAAAACCGGTTTATCTTTTTCATTTGCCAAGTCACTTATCCTTTTTTGGATGAGGTCGGCTTGAACCGGCGAGCCCCCTGGCGAGTTTATGATTAACGCAACCGCCAATGCTTTTTTTTGACTGAAAGCCGCTTCTATATTTGACTCAACACTCCTTAAACTCAGGCTTCGATTGAAGTTGCCTGTGCCGCCAATTATGCCTGATAACCTTACAACTGCTACCTGCGGCTCACGCTTTCGGAATGGAATTAATCGTTTAAGAAATTTCATGTGTTAAAGTGGTATCCTTTTATTAGTTACATGTCCCTAACTTAAGATGAAAAGCGCCTTTTTACATCCTTCCGGCTAAATATTTTTGTCACAATCATAACCAGAGTACCGAAAAGAAATAATACCAGCGCTGTCGGCGCTATCAAAATTTCGAGCAGGATCGGATCCCAAAGGTACGGATGGAGATGCCGAGAGACTCCTGGTTCTAGTAGTAACAAGCTTTCAGCGTGAAGACTATGCCAGATGGACCCAAGGTCTGGGATAATAAATTTATCAAAAAACAACCAATAGACGACGTCCCAAAGGCCCAAGAAACAGCCTAGAAAAATCAAAATAAATCCAAGAAACCGAAAGCAGCGTCGCATATCTGCTCCTACCAATACCAGTTCTACTGTCTACCTATCCTAATTCACGATAAAAAATCTATGAAAAATTTTTTAAATATTGATCCTGTACTATTACCGTTGCATTAAAAGCTCTGTATAGCTAATCTGCGCGCAGATTTGGAGGGGTGGCCGAGTGGCTTAAGGCGCACGCTTGGAAAGCGTGTTTACCGAAAGGTAACGCGGGTTCGAATCCCGCTCCCTCCGCCACAAACATTCATTTGAAATTTGTGGCTAAAGAAAACTGCCCGCAAAGCCCTGTGCAGCTACTCTTAGGAGTAAGTGGAAAAACAGTATAAAATCTCAAAATAAAAAGAGGTATATATTTTCACTGAAGCTTTTTTAGAATTTTAGACTGGATCGACTGAAATGAATATTCGACTTCGATTAAAACAAATAATTGAAGCACGTACCACACAGCTGATCATTATCGCTTTGATTATTCTAAACGCGATAGTTTTAGCGTTGGAAACCAGCGCAACCGCTGTAATGGCATATGGTACAACGCTAAAGCTTGTCGACCAAATTTTACTTGGTGTTTTTGTAGTAGAACTTTTTCTCAAGGCATTCACGCAAGGAAGGCAATTCTACAAAGATCCTTGGAACATTTTTGATGCAACTGTTGTTGGAATAGCGCTATTGCCTGCAACAGGTTCATTATCCATACTTAGATCTCTACGAATTCTCCGAATCCTAAGGCTTATTTCTGCTGTCCCTTCATTAAAGCGCGTCGTAAATGCCCTGCTAAAAGCTGTGCCTGGCATGGGTTCGGTTGTCCTTTTATTAGCTGTTATCTATTTTATCTTTTCTGTAATAGCCACTAAGTTTTTCGGTGCGGCATTTGCGGACTGGTTTGGAGACATTGGCAAATCGGCGTATACGCTGTTTCAAATTATGACGCTCGAAAGCTGGTCGATGGGGATTGTACGCCCAGTAATGACTCAATTTCCTCTGGCTTGGATATTTTTTATTTCATTCATCCTCATAACATCTTTTGCAGTTCTCAACCTTTTTATTGGTATTATTGTAGACGCGATGCAAAGATTTGATGATGACGCGAACGGTCACGATCTTATAGCCACTCCTAAGACGCCGCACGGTCACGCTGAGGAAGAAATCCGAGCTCTACGAATAGAGATACAAGAACTCAAACAACTGATCCAGAATTCACACCAGATAGAGAACAAGACTACCCAGTAGTTTAAGGTTAGGTCGTTTGATAATAAAGTGTCTTTTATAAGGACGTCCTGGGCGCTACACTTTGATCTATTTAGACGAAACCCAAAAGAGCTACTGCCCTTATACCAACCAAATAAATTATGGCTAGCCCAATAATAATAGCTGCCAACTGCAGAGCCCATCGGAAATTATTCATTTTGCACAAGCCCTTAAGTTTTAATCCAAAAAAGTAAAGATATACCGTTAATGGTTCACTTTATAAATTTGTAGCACCGATGAATATAAACCTATTTCAACGGATTAACAGTCACAGATAAATCTTCCAAAGCATTATACTAGTTGCAAAAAAGAAGTAAGGCTTAGCAGCCGGAGAATTATGATGAATCGAAAATTTGGTCCTCTTTCTGAAATAGACTTGCGTAATACCGAATTTTTAGTGAATAACACCTTGATTAATACTTTTGCCCCACCAGTACAAAGAGAACAAGGTTGGTTGATTCTTTGGCAAAAAGAACACAAAGACAAACAAGGCAATTACATAGCTGTATGCAGCAATAATTTATCGAAATTGCCCCAGCGAAAAGTGATTATTCGAATTTTGAAGTGCTTAACACTTTATGGTTTGGATAATAATTTCCACATAACAAATAATGTTCTCGAAAGTCCAAAAGCTTGGCATATATGGAGTGAGGCCTTCTATTTGTACAAACAACGATGTGATACTTAATAAAACTTTCCAAAAGATCTAGCGACATTAAAAAAAAAGGATACATTAAACCTGTCTGTTTAATTTGAGAGCAGCCATGCTGAAAACATTAAATGAACACCATCGTCAACAACTCAAAGAGAATGGGTTTGTTGCCCCAATCCGTGTCTTTTCAGAGAAAAAAGCTCAAGCCTACCGCACTTGCTTGGAAGCCTTCGAATCAAGCGCCTCCGACTCTCCCCCCGAGGAGACACTTGCGACTTTATCGCGCTTTAAACCACATCTGCTATTCACCTGGCTTGATGAAATTTGCCATAACAACAACTTGCTTGATGCGATCGAGGATTTAATTGGCCCAGACCTCCTAGTCTATTCTACAGCTTTTTTCATCAAGAACGGTGGTGATAATGCCTACGTCCCCTGGCACCAAGATACTGCCTATGCCGACTTTAAAGGCGGCAAACAGGTGAGAGCGTGGATAGCTCTCACAGATAGCAATAGGGGAAATGGTTGTATGAGGGTGATCAAAGGTTCCCATCTTCGAAAACTAAGTCACAGAGATGATCCGTCAGATAAAAATAATATCTTATTCAGGAAAGAACGACTGTCCGACGATATTGATGAATCCCTGGCAGCCGACTTAATACTAAAAGCTGGCGAAATGTCCGTTCATGATTATGGAGTGGTACATGGATCAGAGGCTAACAATAGTAATGATAGACGTATCGGCTTCGCTATCGCCTTCGTAACACCGGATACAACGCCTGTCGGGAGAAAAGAAACAGCAATGCTGGTTAGAGGTTCCGCACCCGAGACTGACTGGGAGTTTGAACCAAGGCCAAAAAGGGATTTTGACCAACAGGCAAAAGAAGCTCATCGCCGGGCAATGAAGATAAGGACTGGGCATTTTTACAGTGCAGCAGGCACTGTCGCTGGCTAATGAAGTTCGGCATAATTATATTCACGACTGAGTATTCGATAGAGCCGGCCGAACTCGCTATCGCGGCTGAGGAAAGAGGAATAGAATCACTTTGGTTTCCTGAGCACTCCCATATACCCCTGTCCCGCTTATCACCCTTTCCCGGAGGGGGTGAATTACCCAAAATGTACTACGATGTTTTTGATCCATTTGTGGCGCTAGGCGCTGCTGCAAGCGTAACCACTAACATTATGATCGGGACAGGAATCTGTCTAATAGTACAAAGGGATCCGATCCAGTTGGCGAAGGAAACTTCAACCTTGGACACAATATCCAATGGACGGTTCTTATTTGGTATTGGGGCCGGCTGGAACGCTGACGAGATGAAAAATCACGGAACGAACAACTTTAAAGAGCGTTTTAGCTTAATGAATGAGCGGGTGGCAGCAATAAAGAGCATATGGTTAAATGAAAGAGCCTCATTTTCTGGTGACTATGTAAACTTCGATAAGATAGTTGCATACCCAAAACCCAAGACGAAACCCCACCCACCTATTTTTGTAGGCGGTGGATTTCCGCATGGTGCACGGAGGGCTTTGCAATACGGGGATGCATGGATGCCTAGCGGAGTGAGTTCATCTGGGATGGACATTTATGAAGTATTACCGCGCTTCCGGCAAATGGCCGCTGAATTTGAACGGACGCCCGATGAGGTCCCAGTTACATATTTCAATCTTGACCCAAATATAAAAGAAATTAACAAACTTGAGGATGCGGGAGTGGAGCGAGTTGTTTTTGCTTTGCCTTCAAAAAAAAGAGATATTATCTTACCAATCCTAGACAAACTGGTAAAAAGTTAATCTCGTCCCGTTAAAAAGATAAATACTGTCTATCGAATGTTTCCGTAACTAGGAGGCTAAAATAATGCGAGCAGTCGGCTTCTACGAATATGGTACCGCTGATGTACTTCAAGTTTTAGATCTACCGGAATTAGATGCCGGACCAGGTGAAGTAAGAGTTAAAGTACACGCTGCTGCCGTAAACCCAACGGATATTCTTTCTAGAACGGGTGCTAGAAGGGGACCAATGGGGAAAACGGATAAATATGCAAATAAGCAAACGGCTGATGGTCCCCCCTACGTTCCTGGTATGGATATCGCTGGTATCATTGATCAGGTTGGCGACGGGGTGGACACCGGCGTTAATACTGGCGATTCTGTAGTTGCTATGGTAGTACCGAAAGGTGCGCATGGTGGATATCGAGAACAAATAGTCTTGAAGGCTAACGCTGTAGTGCCAGCGCCATCATCCTCAAGCCACATTGAAGCTTGCACGCTGCCCATGAACGGATTAACAGCCCGCTTGTCACTTGATTTGTTAAATTTAAAGGCTGGGCAAACACTTGCCGTCACCGGTGCAGCTGGTGCATATGGAGGATACATTATCCAATTAGCGAAAACCGAAGGTCTGCAGGTGATTGCTGACGCCTCAGATCAAGACCGGGAATTAGTTTCATCACTTGGCGCGGACATAGTTTTACCGCGAGGAGACAACATAGCTCAGAATATCCGGGACCTTTTTCCAGAAGGGGTAGATGGATTAGCCGACGGCGCAGTTCAAAACGATCTCGTTGTGGATGCAGTAAAAGATGGAGGTGCCTTTACTGCGGTTCGTGGGTATGACGGCGTGCCACAGCGCAACATCAATTTCAGCCAAACATGGGTTAGAAGTTATGATGGTCAATTTGAAAAACTTTCTGTTTTAGTCAAACTGGTCGAAGAGAGAAAATTAACACTAAGAGTCGCAGACGTGTTCAGGCCCGAAGAGGCATCAATCGCCCACAATCGCCTTGAAGCTGGAGGAACGCGAGGAAGGTTAATAATAAAATTCTGACTTATCGTCATATGTTCGTTTTGCTAGGCTATACTTCCGCGTCGCAAATATGCGACTACATTAAATTATAGCCATCCTAGGCAAAGAGATAAAAGTAGGTTAATTAAATTATCAGCATTTTAAAGTTAAAATATTAGAACAGATCTTAAGAAAGTGGAGTAACAAATGAAAACTGCCAAGGACTACCTCGATGAAGCAAATGCAGTTGTCAAAAAAATCGACTTTGCGGACGCACTTGAAAAACATAACTCAAAATCAGCTATATTTATCGATGTCAGAGATAGCGGTGATATTGCAAATACAGGCACAATAACCGATGCCTTAAAAATACAACGCGGTCTCATCGAGTTTGTAGCTGATGACGCAACAAAACTATATAACGAGGCGCTAAAAAAGGACTCCGAGATTATTTTAGTGTGTGGTGCCGGCGGCCAAGCTGCGTTAACTGGAAAGACACTTATCGATATGGGGTACACTAACGTGTCGAACGTAGGGGCAATTGGCGACTGGGAAAAAAACGGCGGGCCTATGAGCAAATAGCTTTTGCTAAAAATTGAAACTGAACAAAGCCTGAACTTTCACTCTAAATTATGGCGCTCCTTAGGTATTACTTCGACTGTAAAAAACGTTTTATCAGATGGATCTATACACTCAATCACTTTGATAAAGCGAGGTCGTCCGTCTGACGGGAGTGAAGTTCAGGCAATACCCCTTGAGACTTTTTTAGACAAATATACCAGAGCAGCGCGATGACAAAGGATGTTTAAACAGATCCCGCCAATTGGTCTTTTTGTGCTTTGGCTTCTACTTCTGACCGGCACTATATTCTTCTCTGAGTGGGTTCAAATAAAGTCGCACGAAAGTTCTATAGAGCCCAGTTTTGAGAATCTCACTACTACAAACGCTGCAAGTAAACCAAAAGCCCAAGTACACCCCGAAAAGGCCGTCCCCGAAGATATCATAAAGTATATATTTGTAAAAAAGGGCGATACTCTTATGAAGCTGCTCGTCTCGAATGGTGTGGATAAAAACCAGGCTGCAAATTTAATCACATCCCTAAAAAGCATTTATGAACTCAGATCTCTTCCAATCGGACACCGTCTGAAAATTTCCTTTGCGGCTAATTCATACAACGCAAACCATAAATACAATAAGGTCAAAGACTTCTCGTTTCTTAAGAGCTTTAACCAAGAAGTTGTTACCTCCCGCAAACCTTCCGGCACCTTCAAGTCAGAAATAATGATCAAATCGTTCGAGACAGAAGATGTTTTTATTCGAGGTAAAATTACCACAAGTTTATATGAAGCCGCAGCAAACCAAAGGACCCCAATTAAACTACTAATGGAACTTATTAGAATTTTTAGTTTTGATGTAGATTTTCAAAGGGAAATTCAAAAAGGTGATACCTTCTCAATACTTTTCAAACGTCACTTAAACAGTGATGGAAAGTCCGTACACAACGATAAAATCGAGTGGGCTAAACTAACTCTTAGAGACAAACACATTGAGTATGCAAGATATACGACCACAGCCAACAATTATACTGACTACTATAATCGAGAGGGGAAAAGTGTAAAAAAGACGCTTATGCGAACCCCTGTCGATGGGGCGAGACTGACTTCTCGTTATGGAAAGAGAAAGCATCCTATTTTAGGTTTTACAAAAATGCACCGTGGCGTGGACTTTGCCGCGCCAAAAGGAACACCCATAATGGCTGCCGGGGACGGCGTGATTGAGGCACTAGGACGTAAAGGTAATTACGGAAAGTATATTCGCATTCGGCACAACTCGACTTACAAGACTGCTTACGCTCACCTCTCTAAATATAAGAGGGGATTGAAAAGGGGAAAACGAGTGAAGCAAGGAGGCATAATTGGTTATGTCGGCTCAACCGGCCGTTCAACGGGACCTCATTTGCATTACGAAGTAATAAAAAATGGAAAAAAAACAAATCCGCTCAGCGTAAGATTACCCGCGGGAGATGCCCTTAAAAATGATGATTTGAAGACTTTTCTGAGCCACTTTGTATCTATTGATCACAGAATCATCAAAGCAAAAGCAAATTAGTCAAAAACTTTCAAATAATCTCTAATCGACCAGATGCTAACCATAATTGTTTAAGTCAGCTCTTTCTATTTTTCATATTTATACCATCCTCTTCCAACTTTACGCCCTGCCCTTCCGGCTGCCACAATTTGCTTTAATATTGGTCGTGGATGAAACCTATCGCCGTAGGCATCCTCTAGTATATTCCCAACTTGAAGATTTAACGTGTTACTAGTTAAGTCCATTAGTTCGAAAGGGCCAACTGGATGTCCTAAGCCAAGCTTGCAGCCTATATCTATATCCTCAGGAGTACATGCACCCTCTTCGACTAATCGTAATGCTTCATTCCAAAGAGCAAATAACATTCTATTTACGGCAAAGCCAACAACATCCTTAACTTGGATAGGTATTTTACCTGCGTCTTTGCAGGCTTGTGTGGCCACTTCAAGCGCCTCAGCACTTGAATCCATACCATTTATAACTTCAACTAACTTCATCCGGTGGACAGGGGAAAAAAAGTGAAGTCCCACAAAATTCTTTTGCCTTGCCTCAGACACATTTGCAGAGAGTACCGTAATGGAAATGCTTGAGGTATTCGAGGCAACAATACAATTAGGATCTAGAATTTTATCGATTTTTTTAAAAACTTGGCCCTTTACTTCTGCATCTTCAAAGACAGCTTCTATTACCATCTGGCGATCCGAAAAGTCCTGCAAATTAGTTGTGGGGATGATGTTTGCGAGGGTTACCGTTTTGTCTTCTTCTGTCCAAAATTTTCTTGAGATACCCGTGTCTAGTACTGCTGACAATTTTTTTAAGGCTTCATCTAAGCGCTCTTGGGCTGTGTCGTTCAACATTACTGATTTCCCGGCCATCGCAAACACGAGAGCGATCTCTGCCCCCATCATACCTGCCCCAATTACACCCAACTTTGCTATTTGCATCTCAGTCCTCCTTGTCAACAATGCCACAAATATCAATTAAGCTAAATCTGTTGCCGTCACTATATACGAGTTCAAGCTTGTTCATCTTATCTAAAATATTTTTTGGTTCTATCGCTTTTAAGTTTAAATTTTCAACTTTGCATGTACGGTAACGCCACGACACCTTTATGAATACAGGAGAGAAAAATGCGAATGGAAGGAAAGATAGGCTTAGTGACTGCAGCGGGGTCCGGAATGGGAAGAGCGGGCGCAATAAGGTTTGCACAGGAAGGAGCATCTGTCGGTGTTGTAGATGTAGATGAAGACGCCGTTGCATCAGTCGTAAATGATATTGAACAAAACGGCGGCAAAGCAAAGGGTATTGTGGCTGACTTAACCAAAGATGGAGATTCTAAAAGGATTGTCGTAGAGACTGCCAAGCATTTCAACGGCCTTGATTTTGTTTGGAATCACGTTGGATATCCTGGCCCAGCGTCGGTTGAAGGCGTTGAGATGAACGATTTTGATCTTACCTTAGATCTAAACCTGAGAACGGTTTTAATAACAACAGATGCTGCTTTAACGGAACTTCGTGCTCGAGGAGGAGGAAGCTTACTTTTTACAGCTTCTACCTCAGGCCTGGCCGGTTCCGGTTTCAGTCCTATTTATTCAATGGCTAAATTTGGTGTCGTGGGATTTGTTAGGGCGCTGGCTAAACGCGTAGCAAAAGATAACATTCGGGCAAACGCGGTTTGTCCGGGACCAATTGATACACCTATGCTGCGAGTTTTTGTCGCTAGGCCAGATCAGCAGTCAACCATAGGGATGGACAAAGAGGACCTAGTAAAAAAACGGGGAGGCGCTGGTCCAATGGGGCGGCCGGGGCGGCCTGAAGAGGTAGCAAACGCGGCTCTTTTCCTGCTCTCGGATGAAGCATCTTTCGTCAACGGTATTGCCATGCCCGTTGATGGAGGCATAACAGCCTAGATACGAAAGAGTTTCTCAGCGTTTTGCGTTAGCATCAGATTAGCTTCGTCTTCCGAACAATTTGCTTTCTCAATAACTCGACACGGATCTTGATCACCGATAGGAAAAGGGTAATCCGACCCTAGCATTATTCTTTCTGCACCCACTTTTTGGATTAGAAACCGTAAAACATCCGGCTGAAAAACGATGCTGTCAAAGTAGAGGTGATGAAATTGCTCCACGGGATCGACAACCAAGTCTGGAAATGCTTTGTAATTCCTCTCTAAACGGCCAAGCATATAAGGGAGCGCACCACCTCCAGTCGATGCCACAATGATTAGGTTCTTGAAGCGGGTCAGATGGCCCTTAAAAAGCAATCGGCTTATCGCGATCGACACGTCTGAAACTCG
>NZVJ01000047.1 GCA_002701455.1 Rhodospirillaceae bacterium | reverse complement strand
AGCAAATTAGACGTTTTTGATACCTTTGATGTCGTTGTACTTGGCGGTGGTCCGGCAGGCATAGCAGCTTCAACGACCGCGGCAGAGAAGGGGCATAGAACTCTTTTGATAGAACGTCTTGGATTTTGCGGCGGCGCTGCTGTGTCAGGAATGTCGGGAACTATTTGTGGTTTGTACAACGCCGTTGAGAATCCAGAAGCTGCGCAGCCCCAACAAGTAATCTTTGGATTTGCCGAACGTATGCGCAGGGCACTAGACGCTGAAGGTGGCCTAACATCGCCGCAAATTTATGGGAAAACCTGGGTGGCCACCCATGATTGTGCTACCTATAAAAAGGTTTCCACAGATCTACTGCGTTCAGTAGGCGTTAATATTCTTTACCACACAGAAATGGTGGATGTATTGACTGAGGACAATGCCGTTAATGGGTTAATCCTGCATACGCGGTCAGGGTTTTGTAAAGTTATGGGGAGACGTTTTATAGACTGTAGCGGTGATGCAGATATTATTTTTCGGTCCGGGTTGACGACCACCAAGGGAAATAACGGGGTGATCCAGAACCCGTCGATGATGTTTAAGGCAGGGAACGTGGATGTAGCTGCATATCTCGATTATTGGGGAAATGACACTATTTCACCGCCTAAAGTTGTGGATAAGCTTGAGAGGCGAGATGAGCTTATTAGAAAAAAAGTATGGCTTTTCCCGACCGTCAACCCGGGCGAGATACTGGTGAATGGTACGAAGATAACTGGTTTTGATGGAAGGGCTCTAGATGTTACTAACCCGGTGGATCACTCCGAGGCTGAACAATTTTCAATTTATCAGGCAAAAGAATTTTTTAAATTCCTAAAAGAGGAAATTCCAGGTTTCGAAAACGCTTATTTCATTGATTATGCGCAGGAAGTAGGGGTGCGGCAAACGCGCACCATAAGTGGAATTGACACCCTAATAAATGATGATGTTATAACAGCTAAAAAGCGAAAAGACTCTATTGCCCGATCGAGTTGGCCAATTGAATTACATTATGGATCTAAACCTAAAACAGAGTGGCTAATAGATGATTATTACGATGTTCCTTTCGGTTCACTTGTTCCAAGTGATGGACAAAACGTAATTGTCGCCGGTCGTTGTTTAAGTGCAGAGCACGAGGCCCTGGCAAGTTGTCGCGTTACGGCACAATGCTTTGAGTATGGCCGNGCGGCTGCACTAGCTACAGATCTTTCCTTAAGATCGAGGGTAGATTATAACGAGATAGATGGCGTCGAAATTTCCGCACTTATGAATATCGATTATTACGGAAAAAAAAGGTCTATTTTTTAAAATCGTAAAAGTTAGAAGGCACCTAATTTAACGGCTATTAATGCTAGCAGGATTACGACCACGATCATGGACCATTTAACCATTCGCAGCTCCTGATTAGTTTTTATTAATTGTGTGTTAGTATTGTGGAGCGTGCCATGAAGTTGTTCCAATTCGCCCTCAATACTTCTCATAAACATTTCGTTTTTTTCTAAAGAATTTTTTTCTGTTTTTTCTCTCATCTTCTTCCTCCTCTTGGCGGATATTGAAGCCAAGTAATAAAGTGAAATACCTCCTTACTCGTTAAAACAATAAAAATAGAATAAGCGATTGAATAGAGCTTTAAAACTTAATTACCTGACTGCGAGTTTAATATCTAACAGGGCATAGACACAATATTTACGCAACGGTAAACCGCGCCTCAGATATAGTGTAAACTCCACTACCGTTCAGAGGAAAAACCCTCATTTTTATTAAAAGAATGAGCGCACTTTAGTAAATAAAACATTAAAATTCTGAGAACTCTTTTTTATGGCGAAACTATCGCCAAGATAAATGAAAATAATGATAAGAGAATTCAAAAAAAACTTTCGAAAAAGTATTAGAATAAATTAATTAATAATAAGGGACGATTTGCAATGAGTTTAGATTTGGCAGTTTTTTGGGGTAATTTGGCGGCCATATTTGGCGCAATATCTATTTTTACGACTTTGATTTTCGTCGTTATTGAATTGCGTAAGAATTTTGAACAATTCCGGCTAATTAGAGAAATTCATTTGCATGATGTTCAAAATCAATATTATTTATTTTGGAGCCAGCCTAAGAATGCGGAATTAGTACTTAAAGGTTCGAAAAACTTCAACGAGCTCACAGATGAGGAAAAGTTTAGCTTTGAGAATTATGTGGAATTCAGAATTCGTTTTTTTTCATTTGGGTTCAATATAGTTGATAAAAAACTCGTCGGGGCGCAAAATTCAAGGATAAAATATTTTTTTGCTGATGCTGGCGTGCGCTCCTGTTATGAAAAAATGAATAAGGAGGGCCGTATTCCGCCTTTATGGTCTGAAGTTATTGAAAGGGCCATTTAATTGATAATTCCAAAACAAAATTCTGCACAATCACTAGTTGTAAGATCAATTAATAACGACGACAACACTAGATGCGTAGACATCTTCCGCCGCAAAGATGATAGCTTTGGTTTCGAAGAGTATAGATTGGATCCTGAAACTAATGAGGGCTGGTACAAGATAGGTTTTTTTGAAGAGAGTACCTTTTTTACTTCTGCTATTGAGGCATATGACAGTGCTTGCGAGATAATTCGTTGGTTAAACGACGAAAAACATTCCCTTTAAATAAAAGTCTGGAAAAATTATTAATGACAAGTTAGACGAAATCTTGCCAAAGTTAGGGTGAATTTATCCCGCTTCTTTTCAAGCAGTTCATAAATTTCCGGCGTTTACCCTATAATTAAAATTTTTAACATCAAGGAGATATAACTTGGCTGCTCTGCGTTTATTTTCGTATCTTCCAAACCCTCGACTTATGAAGGCAACAATCGCCGCGAGGCTATGTGGAGTTGAAATTGAAATTAGAGGTGATAGGCCGGATAACTTGAGTAACTGGCTTTGGGATTTTGAAGCGCGACCATTGATTGATGCCGATGGTGACCGCGCCGATATAATAGCGAAAACCGCACATACAGGTTTTGGGAAAAAGTTATATAAAACGGAACAGTTTTTAAAAACGCAACCGTTTGGAACAGTACCTGCGGCTTTTAGCCCAGATGGAGCGATGGGTATATGGGAGTCAAATAGCATATTGCGTGCTGTCGCACGTTTAGGACGCGAAAAATTAAATTTATACGGATCCGACGCCTATGAAGCGTCAAGAATTGATAGCTTTTTAGATTCCGCTTTAGTCTTTGCGCGACAAAGCCAAATTTATCTTCTTTCATTATCTAAAACTGATTGCACAACTGAAATTCGAGATGAGACTTCGAAATCGCTTAACATTTTTCTCAAAGGGATAGATGCGGCCTTGTTGGGTAATACCGAAGGAATGGTAGAGAATAAACTCAGTATCGCTGATATCTGCTTTGCCTGTGAAGTTTGTCAGGTATCTCGAGAGAGAGCTCATCTGAATACTTTAGAAGAAAATAAACTTGAAAAAGTCTGTGATTTTGATTTGCTCAAGTTGGAATATCCCTCGGCAATGGCCCATTTTGATCGCTTAATTAGCAATAAGTACTTTTCTCCTGATATAAGTCCATTAATGAACAAATTAGCTAAACGTGAAATAGATTTCAAAAAAACTGATTAAGTTTCGGGGTTCGTGAAAAACCAAAACAAAGAAAAATAAGGTCAAAAGGTGCAGGCTTTTATTGCATCTAATTCAGTAAGAAATGTCTTCATACGTTCTATCGGTTGACCACCACGCGTCCACTGGGGTGCNGTTNTTTAACATTTCGATATTGTTANTGGGCGCCCCTAAATTAAGAAATTATCCATGAAGCGCTATATTGTNGGATCCGAAAATCCAGATCGTCGTTCATTGTTATTAAATCCTGGGGTTTTATCCAAAAACAGCAAACATTATAACTAATATAATCATTATTACCCATACANCTGGGTCGTTTAGCGATAACTTTCTCCTAGCCATTTTCTACCTTCTATTTTCTAATGCATCTAAACTTCTTTATGCTCACATTATTGATATTAAGTCCATCAGAGAGCCTTGGGACTTGTTTGCAAAATTAGTTCTATGAGACAAATTTAAAAGTACCAAAACCAAGGAGAATACTAAAATGGGAAGGCTAGATAATAAAGTTGCTGTCGTAAGTGGCGGCGCAAATGGGATTGGAAGAGCTGTTTGCTCTAGATTTGTCGAGGAGGGCGCGAAAGTAATAATAGCGGATGTGAAGGAAGAAACCGGTAATGAATTTGTTTCGGAGATCGGAGGAGCTGCGAGCTTCTATAAATTGGACGTGCGAAATAAAGAAGAATGGGCACAATTAGCCGCGCACACATTCGCGCTACATGGAAAATTTGATATTTTAGTTAATAATGCGGGCATACTATCGACAACCAACCGTCAATCAATAGAACATGTCGATATTGATCAATGGAGAGCGGTTCAGTCTGTTAATGTAGAGGGGGTTTTTCTTGGATGCCAGACGGCCGTGCTTTCAATGAAGGAGGCCGGTGGAAGTATCATTAACATGTCTTCGGTGGCTGGTCTTATAGCATCACCAGGCATAGTAGCTTACGGAGCTTCCAAAGGTGCGGTCCGACAACTTACCAAGTCTGTAGCTGTTGATTGCGCTCGCAAGGGTTATAAAATCAGATGTAACTCGATTCATCCTGGCTACATAGAAACAGAACTTGGCAGAGACTCAATGAATTTAGGTGGTGGAGACCCTGAGGAGAACTACAGGAGCCGCATTGCATTAACACCTATGGGGGAAGCGGGAGCACCAACTGATATCGCTAATGCAGCTTTGTTTCTCGCTTCTTCAGAGGCTAAACATGTAACCGGAGCAGAATTGGTTGTTGACGGAGGGTTAACGGCGGTCTAGATCCCTCGCAAATTCCTATTAATAAGAACGACAGTGTTTTAATTACGTGCGGACAAGATTTGAAAAACGCTTTGAGTAATTTTCTGTNGTTATGTNGGAGAAATACGAGTTTCATTTTTCTTCTATCCAGTCGTCTATTGTGGCATCCCACGCAATGCCGATGCCTAATTCACGAAGTTCATGGCGAGCGATCTCATTTTTTGTCATGGTGCGGGGAAATGAGTGAACAAACTCTATATACCTAGGGGTTTTAAAATAGGCGATTTTCTCTTTACACCAATTGGTCAATTCAAGAGGGGAAGGGCGCTCGGCTCCCTCGGTGATTTGAATGTAGGCTTTTATATCTTCATCTCCTACGTCTGAAGGCACACCAACTACTGCGCAATCAGTGATGGCGGGATGTTCAGTTAAAGCTTTTTCAACTTCAAAAGCAGAAACATTTTCTCCTCGCCTTCTTATCCAGTGGGCTTCTCTTCCGACAAAATAAACATATCCGTCTTCATCCAAGTAACCAAGATCACCAGAGTGGTACCAAAGNTTTTTCCAGGCCGCCAGAGTCTCTTTAGGTTTGTTCACATATTCTATCATGTAAGTATTTATAGCTTGTGGTCTTAATAGCAATTGTCCAAGTGTATTTGGTGGTACTGGATTATCGTCTTGATCGACGACCATTACTTCAGCCCAACCGTGAGGCTTNCCTGATGATCCCTCCCGTCGATCATTAAGGCGCTCGCTGCATATTAAAACTCCTACTTCCGTCATTGCGTATACTTCAAGCATGGGAGCACCAAATCTTCTTTCAAATTCCTGATGAAGAGCGCCTCTAACTTGACCNGAAGCAACACCAACACCGACTTTCACTTTATGTTTCTGATCCAGGTCTGACGGAGGCTGTCGGAGCAAGACCGCTATCATAGTTCCGATAGGGTCAATTATTGTTACGCCATATTTTCTGCAAATATCCCAATATCTCGAAGCACTAAACCATTTTTCCATAATCCCTGTCATTCCGTTATACAATGGGCCTGTGATGGCAAATTGTTGCCCGCCTATATGAAAAAAATGCGAGTTTGCGAAATGAATATCATCTTCAGTGGCTTCAGCAATTTCAGCATAGCGAATTGCTGCCCCGATATAGTATAAATGTGACACCAATACACCTTTTGGCATACTTGTACTTCCCCCTGTGTAAACAATTGCCATTGGGTCGGTGGACTTAACCTCGATATCGGGTAGTTCTGNATTCCCCTTTGTGAGNTTTTCAAAGAGTTCTGCTTGNGTGTTCTCGACGCTTGCAATATCCCCAAGCACAAACACTTTTGGATCAAAAGTTAAGAGAGACTTGGCGGCGTTATACGCTGGTGTAAGTTCTTCATCTAAAATGAATAGAGTGGCTCCCGTATCATTAAGACTATATGCTAGNTCGTCTCGAACCAATGAAACATTCAATGGTGCATAGACGGCNCCCATTTTAGCACANCCAAACCAAATTAATGCTTGTTCTAATGAGTTGTACATAAATGTAGCGACCACGTCCCCCTTACGGACACCATATTTCATTAATTGATTTGCCACGATGTTGGAAAGACGATCTGCNTCAGCATAAGTAAGGATGCGATCGCGAATGATAAGAAGAGGTTTTTCGCCATATNCAGCGCGCAGGATTAAAAGGTCGCGTAAATTCGTCGCATGCGGTGTTTGTCCCATAATTTTCATATCGGGGATTTCTCCAAATTCTTCGTTTCTAGTTCGGCTATTTCATGATCATCCAACCCCATAATGGATCTAAATATAAAGTNGTTACTTTCTCCAAGAACTGGGGCCGGTTTCAAGGGGATAGGNCGTTTGCCATTCACACGCCACGGTGCACCAATTATCCATTCTTGGCCGGTATAGGGATGCGTGACAGAGACATGAAGTGGACATTTTTGAAAANTATNATTTTTATTACTCTCATAAAGTTCTATTAGTTCCGTGGCCTCTCCATCTAATTCCTTACATTTATCTATTATNGTTTCTTTAGTCGAATTACAGAACATAGCTTCCAGGGCGNCGTCGTCCGCACAGAGCTTTTCGGGCAAACTGACAGCCATATAGNAGTCATCTTGGGTCTTTAATATTGCTTCTACTCTNGTCTTCGGTAAAGACGGNGTCCCATTCAATGTTGCGGTGGCCTCAATTTGCGACAAATCGATGGATGATCCNANTCCACTGNTCTTGGCGCGAATTGCTCCAGTTAGNGCAGCCATGGATGCGAATACGGCTGCATTTGGGTCGCTTATAGAAAAAGTTGGGGAGCCAAGAAAAATATCTTTGCTGGTGATGCTCAGCTCTGCGCCGCTAAGAGCACTCAGAACCAAGCCGTAGGATCTCAATTTTTCAACGGNGGACCCTCGACCCGGTCCGCTCATTGATAGTTGAACTAAAGAGGGATTAAGGTTTGAAAGTTTATCCTTATCNAGCCCTAAGCGGTCCATTGTTCCAACTGTAAAGTTTTCAATTAATATATCGGAGGACTTAGTTAGTGTTTTTAGGACGGCCAGTTGTTTTGGATCTTTTAAATCAAGAGATAAACCAAGTTTGTTTCTATTTAAACTATGAAAGTAAATAGAGGATTCAAGCCTTTGTTTTTCATCCATTTTCCCCCGCATGGTTTCAAGGCCGCGAGTTCGATAAAGATCAAATCTATTCAAGCTTTCGACTTTTATAATTTCGGCACCTAAGTCTCCTAATATTTGAGCTGCCATTGGACCGGACCATACCCAACTAAGCTCAATGCATCTAAGGCCGTTAAGCGGGGAANTTTTCTTCTCGCCAGAAACAATTTTATCACTTAAATTTTTATTNACGGTTTTATTGGGTTCTTCTGTAACAAAGGGCATTTGAGGCGNCTCGGAAAGCAAAAAATTTTCTCGAAATATTTCTCGGTCNTTAGCCTCTTGCTGACTATAAACAGGCGCGATTACAGCTTCGCATTCAAGGCCTCTTTTTAATAATTCATCTCTTTTAAATTGCGATAATGTTTTTGAAAGCAGCCGGTCTGCCTGTTCACTATTACTTGCCAATTTAAAAGGGTCATCGAAATTTTCTGCCTGNGCCCAATCAGGGTTGCCNAGAGCCTTTCNGATATTTTTCCAATCTCTTCTAGATCTTCCAAGCAGAGCAACAAAACCGTCNTTACAGGGATANAAACCCATAGGGAAGATACCGCCATGTTCGACGCAGATGCGNCCGTTGCGTCGCCAGCGCCGATAAATTTCCTCTTTGTCACCGGCATTTTGAAGCGAGAATGAGTGCATAATATCTGCAGCCGATACATCGTAACTAATTTTTGTGCCGTGGTTCCCTGNTACTCGGCGCCATATTTCAGATAAAGCTAAGATGGCCCCATATGCTCCGCACCACTTTTCTGGAATATCATTTGGCAGCGCAACGCCCGGACCATCACTATAACCAATGCTGGAGGCGGCACCCGAAACCGCGCAAGCGTGAAGNCCAGTGCCCTTGAAGCCGACCTGATAGTCCCATAACCGAATATTCACTTTATTATTAGGGAACGGCTTTGAATCGCTTTCTTTCAAGGAACCATCTGTGACTAGGATGTCGCAATCTTCATAATCGTCTACGGGAGGGTTTCCACCTAGTGTTAACCAATATTTTGCATAATACGTTGACCGGCTTGTAACAATGACCCCTACTTTAATGTTGGAAGCAAATGTGATATTCCGCTTCTTTTTTGATGCAGTCATCAGATACTGTTCGCCAATTCTGGTGATAATGGGAGAGGGACTTTATATCCTTGTTTTGAGGGCAATAAAACGCAAGCAGTTCCAAAAGCGGACTCTTCTCCTCTTTGATTTATAGCGGTTAATGAAATATCAACTAAGTTTAATCCCTGTAAGTTTCTTTTCGACTCAACGCTTCCCGACCACCAAATCGTGTCGCCTACTAAGTTGGGACGTCGAACTGAAACACTCAACTTGTGCAGAAAACCCTGGTCGCCAATCCAATTACATAACATATGCTGAGCCCATGCTATTCTTTGAGGACCGATATCGTAGGCGCCTCCCATACCAACGTCATTCCCGGTACCAACTTCAAGATGACCTCGGCCAGCAGAATCCTTCGCCCCAGTTTCTTTATTAAGATGATAGTCTGCATGGCGTTGACGATATCTAATCACGTCGCCGTGTGCGCCGCCATAATGCAGCGCACCCTGAGAAGCTGCATACCATGCTAAAATGTCTGTTGTCGTTAATGGACCTTTCACAACCGAGGGAATCTTATCGCCTACGTTGACGTTCTCCCAAAATAAGGGGATATCGCCCTGTCGCTTTTCTGATAATATTTGATTTTCGATATTGGTAATTTCATCTGCTGTATACCGATGAATAGATGGTTCAATATTCTTTTCATTGTTGCCTGATTGATGTCGCGGTGTTCTGGCCACATGGCCTATTGCAGTAGCGATGAGTTGATCGTTGTCGTCGAAGTATTTTACTTTGCCGGACTGCAGCACCCATCGTGAAAAACGCCGACCTTTTTTTATCTTTTGACTTAGAAGTTTAGCGGAAACTGTAAATGTGGTGTCGATTTTGATATGGTCGAACCAGACAAAATCGGTTCCTGCGTAAATCCACTGAACCCCCGCTAGTTTGGGTGCAATAATCGTAGAATCTAGGGCATAGAGAATACAAGGAGGAGCAATTAAACTGCCAACGGAGGATGTTGCCGCATAATTGGGATCAAGCCAAAGAGGGTTATCGTCTCCAATTCCCCACGCAAAATGCTTAATCGCATCCTTCGTGGTTGTCTCAATCCATTGCATGCGGGATCTGCGAAGGGGAACCCCAATTAATTTTTCTACCTCGGCAAGGCCTTCATCGGTTATTTCTCCCCAACTCATTGAGACAGATTCCAGAAATTTCCGCTATTCAGCGGCGACCTTTTTTTCATCGCGAATATTTGGCAGAACTTCCTTGGCAAATAAACGCAGCATTTCAATTGTTTTCTGCGCTCCATAATACGGTGGATAATGAATCATAATCGATGTTGTGCCGACAGCCTTGAATTCTTCTATTCGTCTTATAACGGTATCTGGGGAGCCATGTATTATAGTGGTCTCAGTAAGTTTATCGTACGCAAATTGAGACTCATCCTCTTTTTCGGTTACATCACCGAGATAACCGCCTGTATTTCCGCCCGTTAAGAACGTTTTCATGTGGTGTGTTATACCGGCCTCAGTATCTTCACGTGCTTTTGCGTCAGTGGGCGCTACGTAAACCATTCGAACGACATCAACATTTCCAAAAGCTGGATTCTGATTGAGTGGTGCTGGCGCGTTTTTCATGTATTTTTGATAATGATCCACGTGTTCCCCAATTGTTTCAACCGACGGAAGGGAAGATTGCATTAGGCCAAAGCCATGCTCTGCAGCAAACTGCATTGACTCAGGGGTACCGGCTCCCATGAAAAACGGCGGGTGCGGCTTTTGAATAGGTTGCGGGAATATTTCATAGGCCTCTTCCATATCAAATTTGAAATGAGTACCATTCGCCTGCATACGTTTTTTGTGAAATCCGTCCAAAATAAGAGGGATTGCTTCTTGTTGTATCTCGCGTCGTTTTTCATAGTCGATCCCAAGCCCTTCAAATTCGTATGGACGGTAACCAGACCCTAAACCTAGCTGAAACCTCCCATTACTTAGGATATCAACAAATGCAGCATTTTCTACAATACGTACAGGATGGTGGAGCGGCACAACCATAACTGCTGCGCCCAGTTTAATACGGGACGTTTTAGCAGCAAGGTAAGACAAATAGCTGAATGGATCCGGAAGAATACCGTACTTGTTTGAAAAATGATGCTCTGCTATCCAGATACTATCGAAACCAAGTTCTTCTGCCTCGAGTATTTCCCTTGTAACTCGAGCGTGAATAGCTTGATGAGGATACGGTTCGTCTTTTGGATCGGGGTGAGAAGTTAAAAGTATACCGGCTTCCAAGGGTTTGTCCTCCTTTTACAAAAAACAGCCTATTTTACTGCAGAATCTATTTTTTTTAATTNTATCATCAATTTGGATATAATTACATGAAAGTTGAGGAAAATCATCCTTCAGATAAACACGAAGATTTTTAATCAGACAAATCATTGCAGACAGTATAATGATAGTTCAGCATTGCTTTTTGATGGAAAATTAAAGCAGTTGGACGCCGGAATACGGTTACTTTTTTGGAAAAATAAAGGGATAGGTAAATGACAGATCAAATAGCAGCCTCTCATATTTTGCTAATGCATTCGGAGTCAGAGAGGTCATCAGCCACACGGAGTAAATCAGAAGCTTTAGAACTGATAGGGGATATTAAGAACCGGATTGATGCGGGAGAGGATTTTAATATTCTTGCTAAAGAATGCTCTGACTGTCCATCTTCAAATGATGGGGGCGCATTGGGGATGTTTGGCCGCGGAGCCATGGTTCCAGAATTTGAAACCGCTGCATTTGCTCTTGATGTCGATGGAACAAGTGACGTGGTTGAAACAGCATTTGGTTTTCATCTAATTAAGCGCACCAGCTGACTTCAGTTNACGTCGCTGCCAGGTTATAAACTTGATCCGGCAATAAACNGNATTTTGATGNTTATATAAAACTGAGGATCCTCTGTCGCTAAAGCTATCGAATACAGCGGCTAGTCGATTTGCTCAAATGGTTAGGGCGGCTTTATTGGAGAAATAAATTTACGTATTATTTCTATAATGAGTAGCCATTTCGGCTGCGCTNGTCTGCCATACATCTTTATAACCCGNCATTTTTTTTAACGCTTCATCAAGATATTTTATGCGATGAGCTTGGCCTAGAAGCCAAGGGTGGATTGAGAGTGTCATAACTGTGCCTGACGGGTGGGCCTCATTATANAGGTAATCGAAGGCCTCAATAACCACGTCGCACCAGCGCCACGGCATTAGGCGTCGAATGGCCATNAATTGAGTGTCATCCCACTCCGACTGATTAGGGATACATATTAAGCCATTATAATTTGTCGTATATGGGGTATCGTCATTTGGAAAGTCAGCAGCATACTCGATCCCAAATTCCGAAAGCAGTTTCAAAGTGCGCGTGCTTTGAGAAAAATCTTGTCCAAACCATCCTTTTATCTCACTGCCGGATCTTTCTCGTAATATCTCAAGGGATCTAGTGATTATTGCCTTTTCTTCGATTTCGCTGGATTCCGAAGTAATCATTTGAGTGGCACTGATTCCATGNCCAGCTATTTCCCACCCCCGGTCGATACATTCTTGAACCATGCGCGGGTACCGCTCAGCCAACATTGCGTTAATTGGTACAGTTGGCTTGATATTATATTTATCCAAAAGATCCAGNACTCTCCAAAACCCGATTCGATTTCCATGTTCGCGCACAGAGTAATTTAGATAATCTGGGAAATGGCTCCCCAAGGCACCTCCATAGCGCGGGTCACGAATTGAGTTTTGCGGGGGATCTAATTCAAGATATTCCAGATAGAGATAAACACACCAAGCAATCTTAGCATTATTTGGCCAGTCAAGTTTTGGTCGCTCGTTTAATGGTATAAAGGAAAAGTGNTCATGATCATAACCTGGACCGGAACGNTACCGAATAGTTTGTGATAGTTTTTCAGGGTTATCTGCCACGAACTATTCTCCTGTTTTTTCCAAATGGCTTTGAATNCTAGGTAGATAATTTTCAATATANTGGTTTGCTATTTCTTCTCCNGTAGCCCACCAAACGTCGCTATGGNCCTTTAAATATTTCAAGGCTTTATCTAGNTGCCGAATTCGATGAGGCGTGCCATAGAGATANGGGTGCAGGGCGATTGCCATAACGCGCCCACTATCNGCCCCTTCTTTGTAAACTGTNTCNAAGTGATCGCAAATCATTCTGGCGAATTCCTCACCCTCAGTATGGTACCGATATTCTATTGCATCGTTAATATCCATCGAGTAGGGCACCGTTATTAACGGGTTTCCCGACCTGGTTTTCATAGGGAATGGCTGGTCATCATGATACCAGTCGCTGGTGTATTTTATGCCCAGTTCTGAGATAAGATCTGGTGTGTTGAGAGTAAAACTTGCCGCAGGTCCAAACCAGCCCTGTAAGTTTTTACCTGTCGCCTTCCTTAGTGTGTCTACGCAATTTTTAATTACTTCCATCTCTTCATTTTCTGATAAATTCCAAAGATATCGGGTGTTATAAATACCGTGGCACAAATAATCGTAATTTCGTTGTTCCATTGCCGCAAAGATTTCCGGATAGTGTTCTATTACGGAAAAATTAAGGGAAATTGTGCAGCGGATATCGTGTTTATCCATAAGATCGGTCATACGCCAAAATCCCACCCTATTGCCGTAATCTCGAACTCCATAACCAAGAACGTCCGGGTGAGGCGAACGCGGCCACGGATTCCGCACGTTCTGAAATTTCGGCAAATACTCATAGTGTTCCACATTAGGAAGCACCCAAACGGCTACTCGCTCTCCATTTGGCCAGCGCAGTTTTGGCCGATCAACGATAGGGCTATAGTTAAATCGATGAGGTTCCATTTAGAAGGGCTCCTAAATATAACGCATGATCTGTTNTTGGTTCTTATATTTCTCTGTTTTATANTGTTTATTAAAANTTGGCTTTAAACCATAAAGTAAAATTAAGCGGCGGCGAAACTAGACCTGAACTGAGCCGCCCACTTCTGTTCCTTAAGAGTTATAACCCATAATGAATTAAACTTTGCAATTATCGTATTTTTATCATCAAAACGAACNACTTGAACTAACAAGTGAACCTTATCTGAACTGGATTGCTGTATTTCTATTGAATTCCACTTTGATTGCGCCCAGTTTTCGCCGGCTCTCTTTCGAAAGTCCGTAAGATACGTTTCTTTATCGCGCCATGAATCTAACTTGGAACCTACTAAACGATAATGTGGAAAATGCAATGTTTCCGCTAGTCTGTCTTCGTCTAAANAATTTAATGCANTAATATGACGTTCCATCACTTTTATTGCAGCTTCCTCAGCAGAATTTTTCAAGGTCTCCTCCAGTGATACTTCTATTTTTTTCCTTTTAGGTCCTGTTTCATACTAATTTTAGTAGCGAACCCAATGAAAAAGTTTTTGGGATTTTTGANATGCAAAATTCATTAAAAGCAATTCGTATCAGTGACATAATCTTTTTTCCATTCCAAAATAAGCTCAATTGACGGNTCAAAAATTAGAAGAGGGGGTATTGAATGCGTTATGATTTAAACAGTTTTGCATTAATATTTTCAGTTCTTATTAGCGTGGTTATTTTTTCATCAACAAGTTTCGCAGATATTTCTGTAAAAAAGCCTAAGCAACTGATAGGAATTTTTAAAGCAGTNGACGGNAGTGCGCTCTCTCTAGATGGTAAAATCTATAAGCTTTATGGAATTCAAGGACCGACAGCGCGCCAGAAATGCAANAAAGGAGCGCTACCTTGGCTTTGCGGGGCAGCGGCGAAAAAATTCCTTTCTCAACAAATTAATNGGGTAGTATTAAGATGCGGTCTAACGGAGTCAAAGGCAGTTCATTGTTTTCTTAAGGGACGAGAACTCTCTATAATCATTCTCAAGGCTGGTTGGGCTGTGTCTACCATAAAGAGTAAGGCTCATAAGCGAGCAGAAGCTTACGCACGGAAAAAAGGATTGGGGCTTTGGCCGAAGAAACGCTAGTCAGCTTTGAAGATAGCTTTTAAAATCTGTAATGGATTTTAGATGAGATTTAATTTTCTATACCTTTATTATAATGCCGATAAGGTTTGAAATTCGGATGCTGTTGAGCTTTAAAACTATTCTTTAGTATTTATTCAAAAGCGGCTTGGGTTNAATTTTGGGTAAAAGTGAAGTGATCGAAATATGATGTCTAAGGTTGATGCAAATCTCAAGGATGCTGTTCGGGCATTTACTTTAAACTATGGGGACCCGTCTGTTTATTTAGACCGCGCNCTTGAGCACGATCCAAGGAACAGAATGGCCATTNTACTCAAAGCTTGGATATTAGTANTGAGTAACGANGGTNTTTCACTTGCAANGGCATCCAAATCAATCGCAGATTTGAAAATGGAACAACTTAATTATCGTGAAAATGCTCACCTTTCGGCACTTCAATTAGCAGCAAAAAACCAATGGCCTTCCGCAGTTTCCGTTTTAGACCGTCATCTTATGGAAGACCCTCATGATTTAGCAGGCCATCAATGCGCGCTTCGTTTAGATGGTTATCAAGGGCGATTCCATCGGGAGGCGGCTCGGGCCGCAAGAGCTCTGCCCTTTTGGTCAAAAAATGACCCGGATTATGGGATAATGCTGTCATTTTATGGTTTTGGTCTTGAGGAATTGGGTGATTTCTCTCGAGCAGAAGATGTCAGTCGAGAAGCAGCCGAGTTGGAGCCCTACGGTTATTGGCCGCACCATGCTGTAAGCCATGTTCTTGAGATGACAGGGCGGCCTCGGGAGGGCTTGCATTGGATGGACAGTAGAGAATTGCTTTGGAATGAAGATAAGTGCAACAACCGCGTTCATATTTGGTGGCATAAAGCCCTTTTTTTTATAGAACTTGGAAAATTAGAGGAAGCGTTATTGATATACGACACTCAAATACTGCCGGTGATGAGACCGGTAGCGACGCAACTCTGCAATCCAACAGCATTGCTCTGGCGTCTTGAGATGCTTGGCGTTGAAGCCGGAAATCGATGGCAGGATTTGCTGCCGTATTGGCAAAAACAGCTTGCCGGTATGTCGAGCCCNTTTAACGAAATACATGCTGCTATGGCGGCTTTACGTGCTGAAGATTATTCGGCTTATTATACAATCCTTGATAATATGAAGAAGAAGGCNGGTACAAGCGGAGAACTGGCTCCCGCTTATAGCGAAGTTGCTGTACCAGTTGCGAAGGCTATGAACAAATTTGTAAATGAGGATTATAGGCAAGCACTCGATGGGCTTCTTCCAGTTCAAGGATCTCTTTGGCGAATGGGCGGAAGCATTGCTCAGCGCGATCTAATAGAGTGGACATTGCTTGAAGCCGCAATTCGTGCTGGTGAAGAAAAGATTGCCCAATCACTTGTTAACGAGCGCTTATCCTCCANGCCNGATAGTCACGTCAATGCGCGATTTTTGGGCGGCATCGAGGCATGATCCAAATAATCGAAATCGATATCAGGTNTTTCACTCCGCAACTAAANCTCACGCTGNCTAAATAAACTCGGAATTTGGCGAAAAGTTAAATATCGGAAATTTTTTTCCACCACAATGTACGGCGTTCGGCAGGTTTATCTCCATATGAACGAAGAGGAGGTTGTAAAATCATAAAATTTTCTTTGAATGAGACGCTTCGAAGTTGNTCAGTGCCCATTCTCGNNGGGTCGGAGCAAGCGTCTACCTTTGTAATTAGNGTGTCGTTNTCAAATGTGTANGCNCCNGCNTAACAAGAATATTCTCTGCTTTCTCCATCTGGAATTTNNGCGCGAGNATCGGTGATAGCCGCCGACATNCGGCCGTCTTTGGTAAAAACTACTCTGCCGATAAAANTCTCTCCGCCNAAAGGAGCNANNGGTGTGGGTNNTCCNTTTTCGTCAACAGCNTNAGTTTTTACTAACGCCCATGTNCCNGTAATATTTTCCANACACATTNCTCCTNGNANTTTAATCGATCATATTTTTGANNAGGTTNTAATATCTTTTANANTGTGAATTTTTGAGACATCCNGGNATTTGATNCAANGATATATNNTAGNCATTATTNTTATNGAACTTTTCAAANGGAANNCNGNAAGTTTTNANGNNGNTTNATTATGNTCTTCTNTNAAAANTTNCTATCTTAATCTTTAAANAATTTAATCAAGCTATTGGATTGATCACGCACAATATCTACGACTGGTTGGGTGTAATCGGAAGCCATTTCTAAGGAACACCCGCTCAATGCAAGCAGTAGAACTGAAGAAAGGACAATAAAAATTTTGGTATTCATGATTTTTTGGAACTCTCTAATTTAAGTGTTTCGACGATGTGATGTTGAGTAACAAACAACTAGAACATTAGCACTATTTGTGAGTCTCTTAAATATTTTGAATTAAAACAAGATAGAGGGCAATGGGTATGAGATCATTTTTGTTATTTTATAAACTCATTCAGCGGTTGATGAACGCAGTTTTATCTAGAAAAACTGACTACGTAAGTTAATAGGGTGCGCCATGGATCAGGTTTTCTCTCTTAGTTCGCCGCATTTGAAGCCTTCTGATGGCAATTAATCTAAGATAGTTAAGTCTGGTAGGTGAACCAAGAATTTTTGAAAGTTAAGGCTGGTCATTACAACGGGGAGAAGTAAATAACCAGCCTTAGTCAATTTACGACGAATTTTTAGTATTAGATCACCGGTTGTTTATCCATCGACCATTGCCAACACCATCCCAAAAGTTTTTAACGTTAGTTAAAGCGGCAAAAGCAATAAAGTCCTGCACTTACCGTTGGGCGTTTTTCCCATCGTTTTCATTCTTATTGTAAGCTTGTAGCGCGGCCATGAATGCCGGTACATGCAGTCCGCCAGTCTGACGAACTCTTCTGTACGCTTGTATAGTGTCCTTGAAGCACAGAGTTTGTGTGTCCTCATATCCAACCATAAACTTTTCTCCAATAATAAAATTATTAAAGTGCTTACCCTAACAAGAATAAGTACTTTATGGTTGAGATGGATAAAGTACGTTTGTTGAGAAGTAAGACATGTATTTTAATTAGTCTTTAAGAGAGGATGCAAGTTGATGGAGAAGAGAAATCTGATAATAATGGTAAAGTGCGAGCTTGGTTGTACTTACGACGTTGCGGCTGCCTTAGCTGATTTGCCGGAAACTCCAATGGTTTACTCGACCTCTGGTGATTACGATTTATTTACCATGTTTAGGTTAAACAATAGCGACGATATCGGACATTATGTCTGCGAAAAAATTCAGAAAATTCAAGGCGTAAGAGATACTAATACGATCGTGTGCTTTAATCCTTTTACAAAAGATCAGGGAATTTAATATTCAAAAGAAATAAAAATTAGGCCCCGATCAGCCTATTGTCGTTGCGCACGATATTGCTATTAAGGCTACCAACGAAAAAAGAGCTTAATTTTTCTGGTCCGCGAATTTGCAGTGCCTTGATCAATTTTTATTAAGATCTATTTGCCCGGCTTCAATCCAGAAAAATTGGATGGCTTACGACATTTAAATATCACGACGACGTTTTTGAATGCGCAGATGAGCCGTCAGCAGCAATTAAGTATTATGTTGCTTTGAAAAGGACATTTTTTTCACTAGCCCGTTATCACATAAGGAAAAGAACATGAAAAAAAAGAGAGCGCTTCAAGGAATTCGAGTATTGGATGCATCCACAGTGATAGCAGGCCCAACTATTGGCATG
>NZVJ01000046.1 GCA_002701455.1 Rhodospirillaceae bacterium | reverse complement strand
TTTCTAGCTCCGATTATTAATGCCCCAGTTAAAGCAGCCCAACCGCCAACCGAGTGAACAATAGTCGAACCGGCAAAGTCTGAAAAACCCATCTCAGATAGCCAACCGCCACCCCAAGTCCAAGAACCTTGGATTGGGTAAATTACCCCAGTCAATATTACGATGAAAACTAAGAAAGAGAAAACTTTCACCCTTTCCGCAACGGTTCCAGAAACTATTGATCCTGCTGCCGGAACAAAGACCATCTGAAAAAACCAGTCTGATCCCGCCGAATAAACGTTGGAGTCATCGGCCTTAAACCCATCAGCAGTAATAGAGGGATCGGAAGCACTCCATGGGCTTGGCGTTCCTATATAGCCCGCGTCTACGCCACTATACATCAAATTGTATCCTATTAGCCAGTACATGATGCCTGCTATTGAATACAAGCCTATGTTTTTCGAACATTGCATCGCTGTATTTTTTGACCGCACAAGACCAGCTTCAAGCATACAGAAACCCGCTGCCATCCACATCACAAGGAACCCGTGCACAAGAAAAGACAGCGTATTAAAAATAAAAGCTGTTTCTGCTGTAACAGCTGCCGAAGCTGTTGCTGTAACAGTAACTGTCGAAATACCTGCGACCAGACAGAACAGCCCGTAAATCAATATCTTTTTCATTATTTTACTCCACTTATAGTGCTTCAGTACCGGACTCGCCTGTTCGAATTCGAACAGCCTGCCCTAGATCAAGCACAAATATTTTTCCGTCCCCAATCTGATCTGTATTTGCGGCACCGCGAATACCTTCCAAAACTTTTTCGGTCATATCAGCAGCGACAGCGACTTCAATTTTAATCTTTGGTAAAAATTCGACAGTGTATTCCGCACCGCGATAAATTTCTGTCTTACCCTTCTGTCGACCAAAGCCTTTTACTTCCGTCACAGTCAGGCCCTCTATACCCAGGCCAGTCAGTGCTTCTCTGACCTCATCAAGTTTGAACGGTTTTATAATTGCTACGACAAGGTTCATGTCTCCTCCAATAATAATTGCATAGCGACCAAGCTTTTGCAGAGTGTCCGCTAATATAAACACGACTTACATCTCAAGAACCGTGCCAACGANNNNGANTCNCCTTTNNATCNTTTNTTAACAANNAGTTAAANTATTTTTCTNAGAAATNNTCTNAATATNAATTANTTTTAATTGGCTAANTTTTATGCACTNNAATTACACTGCCTATTTATTAGNCATNNAATTAAAAATATCNGTNGATTTTGATAGACAAAGATTAGGGAGATAATTGCTCCCTTNANCAAAGTTATTTTGGTTGATTATCACTTAGTTGATCNAAGAANCAGTAAAAATAGTGNAGGCCTAANCAGCNCGCTTTTTTATTCAATTCAAAGAAAAAAATGTGAAAGCGGTTTTTGCTGCACCCCTCGGCTGTCAAAATTTGACGGGTTTAGCCATTCCTTGTGCGCCGCTTTTACTGCTGGCCACTCCTTATCAATTATTGAAAACCAAGCAGTATCTCTATTACGTCCCCGATAATGTGTTGCCTGCCGGAAAATTCCCTCGAATTTGAAACCTAGACGTTCCGCAGCCCGCTTGGATGGAATATTTAACGCGTCACATTTCCATTCGTATCTCCGATAACCAAGGCTGAAAGCGAGTTCCATTTTCAGGAACATTGCCTCAGTTGCAAGTAAAGTACGCTGCATCAAAGGAGAAAATCTTAAATGCCCCACCTCTATAGAACCTACCTTTGGATTTATTCGAAGGTAGGAGCCAAGACCAACGGCTCGATCAGTGTTGCTATCAATGTAAGCCCAAAACATTGGATCTTCTGACTCACATACAGTCTCTAACCAAGCGACGTAATCAGTAAAACTTTCGAATGGGCCATAGNCTAGATAAGTCCAGTCTTCTCCGGTCTTATCGTATTGATTTGCAATAAATAAGTCTTGCGCATGATCAGCGATGCGAAGGGGTTCAACCCGCGTATACTGCCCCAACATAGGTTCTCTTTTGGGNATAATTGGTTCTCGCCACCCAACTGGCAAATCGTCGCCAATCGGCTGGCCNAATTCGTTCGTTTTTGTCATATATCCGTCTCTATAGGGAGTTTACTATCCATAGCCCACTCACTCATTGAGTTGTCGTATATTTCCAAATCATTATAACCAAGCTGATAAAGCACGAACGCGCTCAGTGTGGCGGCTATGCCTCCTCCACAATAATTAATAATTCTATGATCGGATTTAATACCCGCGTTATTCATGATTGAAACTATTTCCTTCGGTGTTTTGAGCGTCCCTCTATTAGTTTCTAACAATTCATGAAACGGAATATTGATACTGCCCGGTATTCTTCCAGGACGTCCATATCGCCTGCTTTTTCCGCTGAAAATATCCTCGGTTAATGAGTTAAGCAAAATGCAACCGTCTTGACCTAATGCCGACAAGACCCGCTCTTTTCCTATAAAAAGATTAGAATTAATTTGAGCACCAAAATCTGCGGGCTGAAATTCGTTAACGCCAGCTTCTGTAGCAAAACCAAGTCTTTGCCACTCTTTTAGACCTCCATCCAACACGCTTACCTTTGTGAAACCAATAGCCTCAAGCATCGCCCAAATTCTGGTAGCCCACTGCATCCCATTGCTCGCATACAAAATAATGTGGTAGGGCGTACCTATACCGAGCCTTTGGAAATTTTCCGCCAATATTTCAAGATCAGGCAATGTCATGCCAAACGGACTATTTTTATCGGATAGATCTTTTTGAAGGTCCAAGTAAGCAGCTGTCGGAATGTGCGTCTTTTCATACTCAGAAAAACAGCTTTTCACGTCATAAGGTTTTGAAGGATGATCATCGGTGTAGTCTAGAAGAGTAGTACAGTCAAAGACCCTAACATCATCATTGCCAAGTTTCTCTTTTAAACTGCTGCAACTAATAATCTTTTCTGGATAGCGCCATTCCATATTCTTTTCCACCAAACGTCTCCCGCTTCAAACTGACTACCGAAAGTCAGTTTATCCAACTTACCAGCAAAATAGTAGTTTCATTTGACGCTAGTAATTTGATCGATATATGCGCTTTTTATCAGAAAATGCGGTTGATGAGCTCGAAAACTATAAAGCCCTTTACTGGGACATTCTAATTTTTCAAAATGTCGGCCTTCCCAAACCAAGAATTTTAGTGNGGCTGCATCCGATTTTCACCGCAAATATCGTTCTATGAGCGGTTAAAGTCGTGGTCAGAATTCATAGCTGTATTTTAATAGAGTGCCCAACAGCTCTTTTTCTTCGTTTTCTTCGTCAGACCGCTTGTAACCAACTTCAACGCTGAGCCCAAATGGAAAATTATAGCCAGCAGATCCCTCAAAAACATGCCCATCGTGGTTCTCGCCTTCTTCATCCGCCTCATTGTCTATTAGTGTATAAGCCGTGCCGGCAAACCAATTCTTGTAATGAAACCTAATAGCAAGGTTGTTGTAGGATCTATCGTGGCTTGTCTCGCCGTTTAGGTTGTTAATCGCCATGTGCTCGGTCATAAGCCTCGCCGTAAGATCGCGAGTGAAGATATGCTTATAACCAANCGAAACTGAGTAGCGTATTTCATCTCTGGGGCTTGTCTCCGCTGCGGCCTGAACGGCGTGCCCTATGCGATACGACAACCCCTCCACAATGTTATTTGTAAGGGAATAAAAATCCGACCCCTCCAAAGAGATGGCGTAGGAATTAAATCTTTGGGTGTTCGAGGGTCCGCCGTCTTCCTTACTCGTGTTTCCCCTCTGATGTACGGTGGAATCAGATAAGAAAGTTGTATCAGCCATGAATGAACTAATTTCTAGACTATGTCTGCCAAAGTCTTCTAAATCGTGACGAACTTTGAAGCCAGCTCCGATACGCTCGCGGATCGCATAGTGCTCCACAAGCGTGGATATATACATACCAGGAAAGCTATGATAGTCGACGCCAACGACAGGGTTNAATTTGCCTGCGTAAGCNGAGAAGTTTTCAGTATCATAGTTGACGGTCAGNGCAGCAATGAATACTGGGTGNTCCTCAAAAAANTTGTCATCTTTATCCCCTGGATGAGCCTTCTTTTCACCGTGCTCCTCATCATGATGATCTTCATCGGCGTGTTCTTCCTCGTCATGATGATCTTCATCATCGTGTTCTTCCTCGTCATGATGATCTTCATCGGCGTGTTCTTCCTCGTCATGATGTTCCTCGCCAGCATGCTCCTCGCCCCCATGTCCATGCCCGTGATGGGCATGACCAGAGGCTTCGCCTTCAAGTTTTATGTTAGCGTTGATCGAAAAACCGCTTTTCATTCTATAGCCAAGCTCCAGGTGGGAATGAGAGTACGATTCACTAAAACGCTTATCGAACCAATCTCCATCCAAATGCGTGTCCCCTTGCGCTTGAAGGTCGAGATGGCCATAAAAACCCTCACCGCCATGACCATGGTGGTCGTGACCGTGGGAATCCTGCGCATACGCGAACGTGCTTAAACCAAAATAGGCTANNGTAGCNATNAAACTTCTTTGAATATTCATGGGNANNNNTTACCTTANANAAAATGTTATATTATAACATAACATTNNNAAATGAAAAAATAAANAGNTATNTTTTCTTAATTCCNTGGAGATAAATTGTAAGNANNGTAAAGAGCGACGCAGCTNCTGCTACAATAGTTGGACCCGACGGCGTATCTAACTCAAAAGAGAAATATATTCCAAAGCCAACCGATGCCACCCCAAAAACCGAGGCTAGTATAGCCATCCCTTCAGGTGATTTTGCCAACTGACGGGCCGTGGCTGCTGGAATAATTAATAGTGACGAGATTAATAATATGCCAACTGAACGGATAGATACCGCAACAACCAACGTCATTAAAAACATTAATAGAAGGTTACAGAATAAAACGCGTACACCTTCGGCTTGCGCTAGGTCCTCTTGCAATGTCATGAGAACTAGAGATGACCAGTTCGTGACTAGCATTATCATTACTATGATGCCGCCGATATAAATCCACCATAATTCGGATCGCGTAACCGTAAGAATATCTCCAAAGAGAATGGAATGAAGGTCTATNCGTTGCCCCATAATACTTATCGTAACCATTCCGATNGATANAGCAGAATGTGCNAGNATNCCNAGAAGCGTATCAGTTGCTAAAACCTTTTTNTGCTGAAGCCACAGCAAAAGGACAGCGAAAATTGAGCAAATTATTATGATACCTAAATTAACGGCCACACCAACCGCGAAACCTAGAGCAACCCCTAACAGCGCACTGTGAGCAAGCGAGTCGCCAAAATAAGCCATCCTGCGCCAGACCACAAAACACCCCATAACNCCGGTGATTACTGCAACNGCAACGCCTGCTAGAACAGCGTTTATGAGGAATGGCTCAAGATGCATTTTTATGATCATTGTGATGAACGTGGTCGTGGCTGTGCTGATAGGCAGCCATCATTGTCGCCATATCCTTNCCAAAAAGCGATATGAATTCTGGATCTTTTGTNACAATCTGAGGCTCGCCNGANCAGCAGACATGATGGAAGAGGCATACCACCTCCTTTGTTGACGCCATAACCAAATGAAGATCATGNGAGACCATCAATATACTGACNTTGCGTTCCNTAAAAATTTCATCNACTAAACTGTAAAAACCTAGTTGCCCCGAAATATCCANGTTTTGAGCCGGCTCATCTAGCACCAGAAGATGCGGATTATCCAAGAGACTACGAGNGAGCAAGACGCGCTGCCGCTCGCCTCCAGAAAGACTAAAGACCGGTTTATCTAAAAATCCGGAAACACCTGTTTCCTCAGCTACTGCTAATATTTCTGATTTATCTATTTTTCTTCGCAAGCCAAGGAAACGTCTTACAGAAATTGGCATTGTATGTTCGGGCGAAAAGTTTTGCGGAACATATCCAACNCTTAAATCCGGCATTTTCTNAATTGAGCCCGCGTCGGGTGGATAGAANCCCATTAGGCATTTCAATAGCATAGANTTTCCCGCACCGTTTGGNCCNATGATCGTTAGAAAATCATGATCTCCNACANCAANCGATACATTTTCTAAAATCTTGTTNCCCTGCCTTGATACACTAATGTTACTCGCTTTAATTAAATCAATCATAGTCCAGCCGNTTATCTACACGCATCGCATTGGCCGAGAACTTCCAATGTNACCCTTTGGGGTCTAAAGCTGTTGTTATTCCANGCCACCTCTATTGCTTCCGACAANTCNGGACTACANCANTCCTTTGCTTCGTTACATTCGGTGCAGATTAAAAAATAGCACCCANTGTGGTCACGAGGATGAGANCNNCCNATNTAAGCGTTTATACTGTCCAATCTGTGCACNAGCCCATTTTCAAGAAGAAAGTCNAGNGCCCGGTATACAGTAGGCGGCTTAGCCGACCATGTTTTTCCTTTTAACATTTCGAGTATGTCATAGGCTTTTGCCGGAATATGGCTAAGCCAAATTAGCTTTAGAACTTCTTTCCGAAGCTCTGTGAAACGCAGTCCTTTTTCTTGGCATATTTCTTCTGCGTCGCGCATAGCGCTTTCAATACACACTTCGTGATCTTGGCAATCCAGCATAAGCGCCTCCATCAGAAAATATCATTTTNTCTTGCATTATATTCAAATGTTATAATATAACAAATTCTTAATTCTATTTTCTATAATGAGTTGTCAATTACTTNGGGAGAAAGTCAAGTGTTGTCTTTGATGAAACGTTCCTTTGCCATTTTGGGCACCTTATTTGTCTTTCACTATCCCGCAATTGCAAACGAAACAAAAGGCGTCATAGTCACAATCAAACCGNTGCATTCATTGGTTAGCGGCGTAATTGGAGACACCGGCAAGGCAGAACTTTTAGTTAAAGGCTACGCATCACCTCATGGGTTTCAACTAAAACCCTCTCAGGTCAAATCACTGCGAGACGCCAGTATTGTGTTTTCAATTCATGAAGGACTGGAGACATTCCTGCAGCGTGCTTTGTCCAACATACCAAGAGGCGTGAAACACAGCGTTGTTGTAGAGTCGGCCAGAATGAAACTACTTCCCGTTAGAGAGGGAGGCCCTTGGGAAGGGCATAACCATGAGGACCACGAGGGCGAAGGTGATAAACANGCNGATAGNCATAANGACGGGCATGCTGAGCATAAGGGTCATGACGATCATAAAGGGCATGCTGAGCATAAAGGTCATGACGATCATAAGGGGCATGACGATCACGAAGCGGGAGACGTGCATGTTTGGCTTACGCCAGAAAATGCAACCAAGATTGTAAAGGCAGTAACAAGAGATCTTAGCAAGGTATTTCCTCAAAACCGCAATGTATATAAGGCAAACGCAAGNGCTTATATAGAAAAATTAGAGAAGTTGGATGCTGACTTAAAAACACGTTTACAAGATATTAAGCCGGAACCCTTCATTGTATTCCATGACGCGTTCCAATATTTTCAAGCAACTTATGGTCTAAATGGCGTAGGCACCATCAGCGTTGAACCAGATGAGTCGCCTTCTCCTAAAAGACTCGCAGAGATAAGAAAAAAACTCNAAGAAACCAATACTTCCTGTGTCTTTAAAGAGCCTCAATTCTCGGATAGGGTGATAAAAGCAGTTGTGGACCAAACNCCGGCAAAAATTGGAGTTCTAGATCCTCTAGGAGCAGAAATCGACAGCGGGCCGACTATGTATTTTCAGTTATTGAGGAACATAGCGAACAGCCTTCACGGCTGCTTATCTAAATAACTATTCAATCAAGTGCACTAAGATACCAAATCGAAGTAAAACGCAGCTTACTATAAAATGTTCTAAGAAGCGTAGTCGGGTTCGTCTTTGTGNAGGATGCGCTTTATTTCGCTGAAATGCCGCGAAGATTGGTCGTCTCTATCTTTTTGCATCTGCTCGTGAGTGTGCGCTGCAACATCCTGAGGAATTCTTTTGAGCGGGACGCCTGAAGACATGGCCGTAATCTGGGCCATACACGCTTTTTCTAGGTAATATANGTCGTTAAAGGCATGTGCTACTGTCNGGCCAGCAATAATTACACCATGGTTAGCAAGAAANAAAATACGCTTGTCGCCCAAAGCNTTTGCCATTTTGTCTCCCTCTTCTTCATCCAAAGCCAAACCACCAAAATCATCCAAATAAGCAACTTGGCCAAAAAATTTTAACGCTGATTGGACGACGGGCTCTAAACGTCCGCCCTCGAGCATAGTTAACGCAGTTGCATACCGCATATGAGTATGAAAAATACATTTTGCATGAGGGCAAGCCATATGNATCCTTGAATGAATAACAAATGCAGTCGTTTCCGGAGCTTCAAAGTCTCCTATAGGCGAACCTGTTTCGTCTACCTCTACCAACTCACTAGCTCGCACCGCGGACCAATGTCTACGATTTGGATTTAAAAGAAAACGAAAAGGCTTTTCTGATAGCATTACGCTAAAGTGATTATCTACACCTTCATGCAAATCTAATCTAGCAGCCATTCTCAGNGCNGCAGTAAGATCCACCTTATTTTCCCAATAAGCATCCATNTTATTTAATCTTTTACCTACTAGCTTATCNCTGACTAACTTTGGTTATACTAGGTTCATTTTAGCGACGACTGTCCCATTGCTNTNGTGNAGATGGATTATTTATCTAACGCCGTTGATAAAGTTTCTCGCAGCATCCGCAATTCCTTTAATATAGTCCTAAGTGCTGCTTTATTTTTAGNGCTGACATTATCNTCAAACGATTTGTTTGGGTCGGCGAGTTTGTTGTTAGTAAGCNTACTAGGTTGTGTCGCGTCTTTAGGAGGNCCNTCTTTTAGNAGCCTTTGGACACCTTTGATTGTATAGCCGTCACTATAAAGCAGCTGTCGTATTTGACGGAGCAGGGAGACATCCTCTGGTCTATAGTATCGACGTCCACCTCCACGTTTTAGCGGACTAATCTGCGGAAATTTTGTCTCCCAAAACCTCAGAACATGCGGAGGTATCTCCAAGTCATTGGAAACTTCGGAAATAGTCCGAAACGCCCCCGGTGACTTACCGCCGCGCCGAGAACCAGTATGGTTGTCCGTTTCAAACGCCATTTAAACTCCTGCTGCTCTGAACTCAACCGTCTTGAGGAGAGTTGATTCGGCTTTTTAGAACATGTGATGGCTTGAAAATAATTACTCTGCGTGGGGAAATTGGAACCTCCTCTAGTGTTTTTGGGTTTCTACCAATGCGCTCGGATTTGCTGCGGATAGTAAAGCTACCAAAGGATGAGATTTTGACTGTTTCACCGCGGATTAAAGCCTTCGACATTTCCTTGAGAACGGACTCGACTAGTTCGGCAGACTCGTTTCTTGACAGTCCAACCTCTTCGTAAACAGCTTCCGTTAATTGAGCTCTAGTTAACGTATCCTCTGCCATGCCATCCCCTTTTCGACATTAGTTTAAAGTAACGTCTTAGGATTAGTCCGTCAAATGTTGATTAATATGGCTTTATTTAATACCCCGCTAATTCCTACTTTATAAAATTACTTGGGATATCCCATCCGAACAAGTCCAGCACCCCATGCTAAACCGCCTCCAATAGCTTCAAATAACACCAAGTTTCCATCCACTATTCTACCATCTGATACTCCCTCCGAGAGCGCCAAGGGGACAGAGGCTGCAGAGGTATTTGCGTGTC
>NZVJ01000045.1 GCA_002701455.1 Rhodospirillaceae bacterium | reverse complement strand
AAAGCTTGCTCAAATCCGAGAGGCCAGAATAAAAGGTTATGAAGGAGAGGCTTGTCAAGAATGCGGTAACTTCACACTCGTCCGGAATGGTACTTGCATGAAGTGTGATACATGTGGAAGCACGAGCGGTTGCAGTTAATTTAAGAGCAAATCTCGGAGGGCTAAAGCACTGTCGAAGGAAGGTATGCCAAGTGATTTGCAACCGTGCTCAAATGGGCAACTCCGAGAAACCCGCTATTTCTGAGTTGCCCTACTACTTTATGTGGTGATTTTTCATCAACCCCCGCCAACATCCAGTAACTTCAGTCAGTTCTTTGCCAACGTTATCCTGGAGTCAGCGATCGGTAAACCTGGTACATCAACCCTTGTTTTAAATATAGTACCACAGCTATCAGACGGCCCCCCGCGGCTGCCCGTTACTACGTAAAGATCCTTTAGATCGGATCCACCGAAACAAACGGATGTAACCATCGGCAAAGGAACGGGCAGGCTCTTGCGCAGTGTGCCATCATTCTCGAAGACATCTACTCGAGATCCATATGCCATAGCTACCCAAATAGAGCCGTCCTCGGCAATAGCTAGGCCATCAGGGTGTCCTTTGTCAGTCTTTACAAAAGGTTTCCAAGCCGAAACGCCTCCATCTGAATCCACTTCATAGCGCCGCACTACAGCATCTCTTGCATCTGCATGATAGAGTATTTTTTCATCTGGTGAAAACCCCAAGCCATTGGTAAGCATTACACCGTCAGAAATAGTTCTCACGCTACCATCTATATCAATTACATGAAGATGACCTGGTATCATTTCCTCATCACTAAATACCCTAAAGGCCACAGAGCCAACATATATTCTACCCTTCGAGTCGGTGGTTAAATCGTTGAAGCCGAGAGCAGCCTCGGTCACGTCATTAGATAATAGTGTGATCGTCTTGTCGCCTGNAAAACTTTTATAAGAAATATTCCGTCCACCAACAATAAGACCATTGTCTTCATGCAATGCAATGCCCCCTATTCCCCGCCGATGCTCCACAATCGTTGAAGTATTATTAGAAGCGTCAAGCAGATAGACGCCNCCTTGAATAACATCGCTAAACAACAATCCCNTANCCTCTAACCAAGTTGGGCCTTCTATTAATCCAAAACCAGTGACTAACTCTTCCATTTCAAGCTCCGCACACGTGCNCGTTCNATAAAAATAAAATTAAGAGAGAATTTTCAAAATTCTAAGGATCTATCAATTCATATAATAAATAGGCTATGCTCCAGCTCAGGGGGAGTCAAACTATGGAATTTGTTCGCCACGCCTGGTATGTCGCTGGTTGGTCCAAAGAGTTTTCACGAAGTATCAAGCGCATTACGATAATGAGCGAAAACATTGCCATGTATCGAACAACGGCAGGAAAACTTGTTGCTCTACAAGATCGTTGCCCACACAAGTCACTGCCACTCTCCATGGGACGCTTAATAGAAGACAATATCCAGTGCGGCTACCACGGAATGACTTTTAATACGGCAGGTCATTGCGTAAGAATACCGGGCCAAGACAGCATTCCGAAATCGGCGGTTGTAAGAAGTTTCGCGGTTCACGAACAAAACGATATTGTCTGGATCTGGATGGGNCCTATNCACGAGGCCGATAGTAACGAAATTTTTCATTTGAAACAATTTGATGATCCAGCTTGGAAAGCGCATCAGGGCGACGCCTTACATTTTCAATCAAATTATTTAAACGTGGCAGAAAATTTAGTTGACCCTGCACATGTGAGTTTTGTTCACCCTACTACATTAGGAAATCCTGAGAGCGAGGATGTCAAAGTTCATACTGACATTTCTGGAGAAGTACTAGTGGCCTGGCGATGGATAAGAAATGCACCGCCAATAGGCTTTTTTAAGTCATTCGGCAATTTTTCCGGCAATGTTGACAGATGGCATTATTATTATCTCTACATGCCGAGCATTGCTGTAATTGATTTTGGAAGTGCGGATACAAGNTGTAAACTAAAAGAAGATGAACGCCATAAAGGTGTTCGTGTATTTACAATACATTTTCTAACGCCCGTGTCAGAAACTGAGTGCATAGATCGCTGGATGCACCTAAGGAATATTCAAATAGAGGATGACGACGTCAGCCAAAAAATGGACGAGATGTTTCGGATTGCGTTCGAAGAAGACAAAGTCGTACTCGAGGCTATACAGCAGGAAGAGCTGCGGTCAACCGGTGAACAATCAATCAAGCTAGCTATAGATAAAGCACCGAATGTGTATAGACTTAGAATAAGACGTTTGATTGAAAACGAGCTAAATAAAAACAACTAGAGTATTCGGTGATTTTCGCTAATCACCTGTTTTTTCGAGAACCTTCTGCAGCACACGTCCTGCATTAACCGCTGTCGGCCATCCGGAGTAAAAAGCTACGTGCGTAATCATTCCCTTTAATTCCTCTATCGTAACCCCATTATCAAGAGCTCGCTGCAGGTGACCTTCTAGCTCCGGTGTTCTGTATAAAGCGGCCAGGACAGAGCAAGTAACTAAACTTCTATCGCGCTTTGATAATTCCGGCTGTTCCCACACATCGCCGAATAAAACCTCATCTCTTAACTTNCCAAGTTGAGGAATCATTTCATATACAGTTTGTTTTGCCATTAGACATACTCCCGATTTTTCATCGCAAAATTTTATCTCTGAAATTTCCTTGNCTCAGCGTATTAAAGAAGTCGGGAACTGGCAAGCTTGGCNCCATCAACAAGCGACCTCAGCTTAGCCCAAACAATATCTGAAGTGAGCCTGCCCATACCTGCCGATGTATCAAAACCGCAGTCTGTTCCAGCCATGATACGTGTTGGGTCACCAACACACTCAGTGGCTAGTTCCAGACGGTCTGCAACTACCTCTGGATGTTCTACAAAGGCAGTTAATGTGTCAACAGCACCAATAATTAAATACTGGCCGTGCTTTAATTTATGCTTCTTGAACAGCTTGATTTCATGTTGATGACGAGGATTTGCAAATGGAAATAAAAAACCNCCNACATTAGCCTCTAGCAAATGAGGNAATATTTGTTCAAGNGGAACATCCTGATCATGGGGAGATTCGTAATTTCCATAACAAACGTGAAGACGTATCCGGTCTCGAGGGAGCCCTGCTATACTCTGATTAATCAAATCTACAACCTTATCAACGAATTTTAGAAACTCGGNCAATGGTTTATCGTAGAAGGATATATGCCTTTCCAGTGCAAGATCGGGTGCGTCAATTTGAAGTATGAGTCCAGCTTCAATGGCAGACTTGTATTCCTTGGCTATGGCATTAGCGACAGCACTCAGATAATCATCTTCAGTTGAATAAAACTCGTTTTTCATGGCGCGTACTATTATCCCTGGAGACGGAGCAGTTATAAAAGCGTCCTTAAAACTAGTGGGATGAGATTTTAAANTTTTAAGAAATAAATTTATTTCGTCTTCATTAGCATTCAAATCNGNATAATCAATCGCCCCTACAGCCATAGGAGGGGCNAAATTGCTNACCGCGGTTTTTCCAGCCAAACTTTCCTCGCGAACAGATTTGAATTCNGGATAATTTGCTAACTCACTCCCTGCCGGTCTGGCCCATGTCTTGCCAAATCCAGTCATACGGTTCTGCACGTACAAAAAAAATGCCTCTCGCGACTGTTCTCCATTACTCGGAATGTCTATGCCGACTTCAGCTTGTCTGCTCACCACCCATGAAGTAGCCATATCAATCTCAGCATCTAGAAGACGCGAGTCTATCGTCTTTCCTGACGTTTTTTGTGTATATAGCTCCACCAAGGGTTTTGATCTTGGCAAACTACCCGCGTGAGTGGTGTGTATCTTTTTTTTAGTATTTTCCAATAATGTCATTTTAATTAAATTACTTAATTAAATACCCCATCTGATAGCTGTCAAATCCATTTCTCTAGCCATTTTCAAGAGAACTGCCCGGGTTGCCACCGGTAGAGGTTCGAGCGGATGACGCACCATGTCCGATTTTATTACGCCGCCTTCCTTAAAGACAGTTTTGCAGGCCCTTAATCCACATTGCCTATTTTCCAGATTAATTAAAGGGAGCATCTTATTATATTGCTGTTCAGCGTGTTTAGTTTTTCCTGCCAGGTAATCAATTACAATTGGCCGTATCTGCTCACAAGCTAATGCACTTGTCATCGTTCCTGTTGCACCAGCCTCTAGGTCTGCAAACAAAGTTATGCCCTCTTCACCATCGAAGGGGCCGTCAATATAGGAGCCAGCAGCTCCTATCAGGGCCTTTAATTTTTCAGCTGTCCCAGGTGTCTCGATTTTAAAATACGAGACTAAAGGGAAATCTTTTGCAAGGCGGGCCAACAAAGGTACGGATAGGGTTACCCCGCTCAGGGGAGCATCCTGAATCATAATAGGAATATTGAGGGCATTTGAAAGAGTTTCAAAATGCTCATAGATACCCTGGTCGTTTGCTTTCAAAAGAGCACCATGATAGGGCGGCATCATCATAACCATGGCAGCACCCTGCTCTTCTGCTCGCTGACATCTGGCAACCGCAATCTGAGTGCTAAAATGGCTACAAGTTACGATCACCGGAACTCTGCCCTTCACGTAATTAATACATAACTCCTGCAGAGTACCTCTTTCATCATCTGATAAAAGAAATTGTTCGGAGTAGTTGGCCAAAATACAAAGTCCGTCCACTCCCTGATCAATCATACAATCCAATACTCTCTTCTGACCATCCAGATCCAGCGAACCATCNTCATTGAAAGGCGTTGGCACAATCGGAAAGATACCGCGGTAAGAAGTTGACATAGCTGGCCCCCGTTAATTTTTTATATCAAATGATAAACATCTATGATGCGTTGCGCCAGATAAACTCGCAAAAACAGAAATTTACCTACAACCTGCTCTATNGCAGGTCGATATAAACAATTTGTTTCTTATCACTTAAATAACTAGCGTAAGATATGAAAGTTAAATTTGATGCAAAAGTTTGATTATTTTTTAGAACCAAAATTCAAATATTGTGCTTTAGTTCATTTTAAATTTTTACAGATTAAACAGTAAGTTTTAATATACTTAAAAGGGNTATTNTCAGGAGAAAACATCATGAAGATTGGCTTCATTGGACTTGGAATTATGGGAGCCCCTATGGCGGGCCATTTATTAGCGGGGGGGCATACTGTCATTTCAGCCGTTCACAATACACAACCAAGCAAAGACCTAGTAGATGCTGGCCTCAAAGTGGTCGATAATTTCAGTAAAGTGGCGGAAGAAACAGAAATTATTATCATTATGGTTCCGGATACACCTCAAGTCGAAGAAGTTNTCTTTAGTGAAACCGGTGTTNCCGCTGGCCTTTCGNCNGGTAAATTAGTAATTGATATGAGTTCGATTTCTCCGATAGANACNAAAATATTTGCTCNAAANATTAACGANAAGGGNTGTGGCTACCTGGACGCNCCTGTATCNGGAGGCGAAGTTGGNGCTAAGGCTGCATCGTTGACAATAATGGTTGGCGGTTCGGANNAAGATTTTAATCTGGCNATNCCAGTTTTTGAACTCATGGGAAGTAATATAACACTCGTAGGTCAGANCGGTGTGGGCCAAACAACAAAAGTTGCAAATCAAATTGTCGTTGCTTTAACAATTGAAGCGGTTGGCGAAGCANTNGTTTTTGCCTCAAAAGCAGGTGCNGACCCCTCTAAAGTGAGGCAAGCTTTAATGGGCGGATTAGCCCAATCGAGGATTTTGGAAGTTCACGGTGAACGAATGATAAAGAGGACTTTCGANCCGGGGTTTAGAATCGAACTCCATCAAAAAGATTTAAACCTTGCACTTCAGGGCGCGAAATCTTTAGGCGTAAGTTTNCCAAATACTTCGTCTACTCAAGAACTTTTTAATGCATNTACGGCTCATGGNGACAGNGGTCTNGATCATTCTGGCCTCGTTAAGGCGCTTGAAAGGATGGCTAATCATAAAGTAAATAGCGGATCCCCATAGATGACCAAAGACCAGCCGATGGTTAATATCAACGGATTAGCCCACGTAATACTCACAGTTACGCAATATACTAAATCACGGAGTTTCTACACACGGCTTTTACCTGCCTTCGGCATGACGCTAGTTCATGATGGNCCTGATTTCTGTTATCATGTTGGAGGCCGAACGGCGATCGGAATAAGAAAATGCGATCCAGAATTTCAAGATGAACAGTTTCAGCAATACAGGGTAGGACTTCATCATCTTTGCTTTAGGGCTAGATCAAGGGAAGACGTTNACACNGCAGCGAAACTTGCCGCAGGCCTTGGAGCCAAGCTTGTCAGAGGACCAGAAGTGCGCGAGTGGGCGCCGGGCTACTATTATGTTTTATTTGAGGATCCAGATGGTATTCGTTTAGAGGTAAATTTCGTTCCTGGCAGCGGATTACTTAAACAAGATACAAAATTTGGCTTTGGCGAAGAATTTATAAGAATAGACGGAGAAGACCTAGAAAAATAAATTAATCCTCCGCTTCTATCTCACCGGCCCTCCAAACAATGTAATTTGCAANTGCGTAGAAGAATAGAAATATCAAAGCTATCGCGCCAAACATCTGCGCTGCNCCGTACTGACCAGAAAACAGAGCATAAAAAAGCACACAAACTGAGACGATGAATCCGATAATCATTCTATGAGGCTGTCGAACAAACTTCTTCTTTTTCCAGCGCGCACAAGTTTCGGCAGATGGCAGCATGACAAACCTTCGAATTTTTTAATTGAAAGAAGTGGTTTTCATTAAACGCAAAAGTTAACATAACTTATTGAAGACTATATTTACAGACAGTAAATTATTCGCTTGATGTGAAATTTTAAAGGAAAAAGCCATGGAACACTCAGGTAAAACTGCTTTCATAACTGGGGGAGGTAAAAATATTGGCAGGGNAATTGCGATCAACTTGGCATCCACGGGCTGCAATATCGTTTTGAATGGTAATTCTGATACNGNAGCCTGCGAAGAAACGGCANAAGTTCTCNTTGAAAAGGGAGTTAAAGCCAGCATTGTAATGGGNAACGTTGGGTCTGCCGATGAGGTGAAAAGAATGGCGAGTGAAGNCCTAGATCAGTTCGGCAGAATTGATATCCTTGTTAATAATGCAGCAATCAGACCGTCCAAACCTTTTTTAGAAATGGAAGATCACGATTGGCACAGGGTATTAGATATTGACTTGAATTCTGCATTTTATACGTGCCGAGCTTTTGCGGGAGGCATGATAGAAAAAGGATGGGGCAGAATAATCAACATAACCGGGATGAACGCCATCCATGGCTATAAGGGCCGCGCCCCNGTATCAGCNGCAAAACACGGGCTTTGGGGATTAACAAAATCTCTTGGAAAAGAGTTTGGGCCGCAAGGTGTTACAACTAANGCNATATCACCAGGTCCAATAGATACTGCTGGCGACGCCGCACAGCGAGAACATATTCTTTCTATGGTTCCTAAGGTTCCNTTAGGAAGATTAGGATTACCTGAAGAAATTGCTGCCTTAACTGGTTTTCTCTGCTCAAACGGCGGCGCCTTCGTTAATGGTCAGATGATAAATTGCAATGGCGGAGCCGAGACCTAAGGATCGATATGCGAAATAATATTACGATAATAGGCGGTGGGATAGTCGGTGCGTCCATAGCGTACCACCTAGCTAGCACGGGAAAAGCTGGAGATATTGTCGTGGTTGAACGCGATACAACCTATGNAAAAGCAGCTACGCCAAGAGGTTCAGGGGGTATTCGCCAACTATTTAGCTTGCCTGAAAACATAGAGATGGCACGAGTAGGTTTAAAATTCTATCAAAAATTCGACTCAATTATGCGGACGGAAACGCAGCCAGCCTCGATTTCTTTNAGGAGACAGGGTTACCTTTTTGTTTCTGATGGCGGAGATGCCAAAACCATGGTGGAAAATTTTGAAAAACAGCAAAAATTAGGCGTAAATGCCGAGATTTTAGATCGTCACAGTATTTCGCAACTTTTTCCGTCTATTAACTGTAAAGACATCAATTTAGCAGTTTATTCGCCAGATGATGCATGGATAGATGCATATTCTGCCCTACAGAGCTTCAGAGCAAAATCTAGAGACCTCGGTGTAAACTTTTTAGAGGATGAGATTGTCGCGGGAGATATCGAGAAAGGAAAGATTTCCANACTGCANTGTTCGTCAGGACAAATACTTAAGCAAGACATCGTTGTTCTGGCTGCCGGCGCTTGGTCTAAAAAAGTTGCAAGCTTCTTTAACGTTTCTCTGCCAATAGANCCGATGAGCCGGGAGAGCTATTTTTTTCGATGCGAAAAGGANCTAGAACCTCTCCCCTTTATAAAAACAGAGACAGATCTGGCATTTCGCCCCGAAGGAGATGGCTATACCGGCGGTGTGCCNGACTGGTCAGTNAAAGCCGGCTGGAATTGGGAATTAAGCAATGATTATTTCCAAAATACTGTTTGGCCTGCTCTCGCAAATCGTGTGCCTGCAATGGAAGTAATTAAACTCGAAAGAAGCTGGNGTGGCCATTATGCAAGAAACAGCCTGGATTTTAATGCAATCCTCGGAAGATGGGTCGGGGAACCTGAAAATCTATTCCTTGCAACCGGCTTTTCTGGCCATGGCATAATGCATGCCCCAGCCGCAGGTCTGGCGATGAGTGAACTTATCTTAACAGATAAGTTTCAAACNATAGACCTNGCNCGGTTTGGGTTGGCAAGAATAGTAGAAGAAAAACCTTATCGAGAGTCAGGAATAATCTAAATTTTCNATNGAAGTTCGTTATCTGCCGTCGTGGAAGATTATGTAAGAGAGAACAATGCTGGTTTTCTAGCCATCCTTACAAATGANACCCTCCGCCTCAAGAATACTAATCGTCGATTTATCNATACCGATTTCTTCAAGTATTTCCTCGGTATGCTGACCTAATACTGGGGCAGGTCGCATAACTTCAGGACCATCTTCCGAATTTGTAAAGGGAGCACCCGGCAGTTTAAAGCCATTTTCCATACCTTTGGCGGCGGGCACCTTTGCTAAAATATTTCGATATTTCAACTGCTCCAACTTGGAGGTTTCCGAGACAGAATTTATTTTTGCAACGGGCACTCCACGAGGTGCAAGCCTTTTCTCCCAATTCTCAGCTGTATCAGATTGCAATGCTTCAATCATTGCNTCCCGAACGATCTCTTTGTTTTCTATTCTTGCTTCACGAGTTGCAAATTTTGGATCATTCAGCATTTCTTTAAGCCCTATTTCGTCAAAGAATGCCTCTACATGGTTAGGCATAATTGCAGCGGTAAGGATGGATCCGTCAGCTGTAGGGAAACTGCTGGCAGTTGGNACACTTGTAATTGATTGATTGCCGATCAACATATCAGGAACATCATCCACCTCCGATCGTGCGAAATTCGCAGACCCTAGTGTTATTGCGCAATCCAACATCGCAACGTCTACCATTTGTCCTTCTCCTGTTTTTTGCTTNCGAAGCAAGGCNGCCGTCGTTGCGTAGGCAGCNGTCATACCCGTCATAAGGTCCACCGGCATGTAGCCTGTTCTTAAAGGCCCGCTCTCTGCNGTTCCATTATTGGCCATCATNCCTGCNGCCGCCTGAATTGCNCCGTCATAGGCCGGGTCGGCAGATCGAGGACCCNTGGCACCAAAGCCAGATATTACCGTATATACTATTGACGGGTTTGTGGCCTTGACACTCTCATAGTCCAGCCCAAGGCGGTCTACTACGCCGGCTCTGAAATTATGAAGGATTACATCTGATTTTTTGATTAACGAGAATAGTATTTCCTTTCCCTTTTCAGACTTTATGTCTAATCCGAGACTTCTCTTGCCTATGTTCATCGCCAAAAAGCCCGCAGCCATACCTATAGCACTAAACTGACTTTCTAACACGCGGTTCCGCATTTGATCGCCGCCAGTTGGAGGCTCTATTTTTATGATGTTGGCTCCTAGCAGCGCGAGCTGCATCCCGCAAGACGGCCCGGCCAGGACTTGGCTTAAATCTAATACTGTAATTCCTTCAAATGCCTTAGACATAAATTTATCCCTAAAAAATAATAGTCTAACCGGAAGCTTAATCTATAAGATCTAGATAAATCAACGGTGCTCGGTCTGAGAAAATATACCGAACTGCTCTTTACTAATTATCTTAGATTGCAATCGTGATATCTTTTTAGCAACTCTGATATCTTAATATAGAAACTACCAAGCTATTCTGTAAAAAAGTAAATTTTAATAAGCTTGTACAATGGTGAAATAAACGAGTTCTAACAGTTTAAAGGAGTTTGGTATGACCGGCCCTCTTCATGGGTATCGAATTATAGATATGACAAGTGTCGTTTCCGGGCCCCTGTGTACAATGATGCTCGGCGACCAAGGTGCTGAAGTAATCAAAATAGAGAACCCAGAAGGCGGTGACTTTACAAGAGCGATGTCTAATCGAAGAGGCGGATTATCGGCACCTTTTATCAACAACAACAGAAGCAAACGCTCAATCGCAGTAAATACAAAAAGTGACAAGGGGCTAGAAATTATAAAAAAGCTAGTGCTCGATGCTGATGTATTCATTCAAAATATGCGCCCTGGTGTAATTCGTCGAATGGGGCTGGGCGAGGAAATTATTCGTCAGATAAACAAAAAAATTATCTATGTTTCGATTAGCGGCTTTGGAGAGCGGGGGCCATTTGCGGAGCGGCCGGTGTATGACCCATTAGTTCAGGCTCTATCCGGACTTACTACGATTCAAGCAGGATCAGATGAAGACCGGCCTAGGCTCGTGAGGACAATTGTTCCTGACAAACTAACCGGAGTTATGACAGCACAAGCAATCACAGCTGCATTACTGGAGAGAGAGCGGTCTGGCGAGGGACAGCACGTTCGCTTATCTATGCTTGACTCTGTAATCTCATTTCTCTGGCATTCCGATATGGGAAGTCAAACCTTTGTCGGAGGTGAATTTCCACAGGAAGCTGCCCAGAGTTTCATTGATTTAATATACGAGACACTAGATGGCTACATTAGTGTAGCCGTTAACACTGACAAACAATGGTTTAATCTGGCGAACGCGTTAGGACATCCAGAATGGCTTTATGATGAGAGATTTAAAACACCGGCATTAAGACACAAAAATATAAACGATCGACTAAACTTAACACAGGAAGTACTGAGAACTAAAACCGCGGGAGATTGGCTGGAGATATTGGAAGCAGCTGACGTACCATGCGCCCCGATTCTGCGCCGTAGAGACGTTGCATCACACCCTCAAGTCATTGCAAATGAAATAGTTCAGGAATTTCCTCATGACTCAGCAGGCCAGCTTCGCCAAGCTAGGCCAGCAGCATCTTTTTCACGGACCCCCTCTGAAATCCAACGGGGAGCACCGCTGTTAGGGGAGTATTCAGAAGAAGCCCTTCGAGTTCTTGGTTACGATGAAAGTTTGATTAGATCGCTAATTCAAGACGGCGTAATAGGCGTACCAGATAAAGATGAAATAGGGTGAAGAGATAAATGATTGATTTTTTTTACTGGCCGACACCCAATGGGTGGAAGGTATCTATTTTGCTAGAAGAACTTGGAATGCCTTATAAGATGCACCCTGTAAATATTGGTAAGGGAGACCAATTTGACCCTGATTTTTTAAAGATCAGTCCTAACAACCGTATGCCAGCCATTATTGACCATGATGTTGATGGCGACCCTATATCTCTATTCGAGTCGGGCGCAATTCTTCTTTATTTAGCCGAAAAAACAGGGCGATTTATTCCAAATTCCGTAATAGGCAAGAAGGAAGCGATGGAGTGGCTGTTTTGGCAGACGGGAAATCAAGGTCCTATGGCTGGTCAATTAAGTCATTTCGTAAATTATGCCGTTGGCGAAAATAAATATTCCCATGACAGATATGCTAATGAATACGAGAGATGTCTGGGAGTTTTGGACAGAAGGCTTAAAACTAGGCAGTTTATCCTTGGTGAAGAATATTCAATAGCAGATATAATAAACTGGCCTTGGGTTTTGATTGCCAAGCCTCTTGGAGCAAGTTTGGAAAATTTCCCCCACTTGGCCGATTGGCGTAATCGTATTAAAAACCGGCCTGCCGTTAAAAAGGCCGTGGATTTAGGCAAAGAGCTTCGTAGAAGCGCACCCCCGACAGAAGAAGAGCGAAAAATACTCTTCAACCAGACATCAATGTCCAGTATCGCGGAACGCACGGATAAAAAATCCTGATCTAAGCCTTTTCTACAATATTGGAAATAGGATCATATTGGTGCTTGTCCTGTGGTATTTTCGAGCTTAAGAATAAATAAAGGCGCGATTCTTAACTAAAGGGAATTATGGAGATAAACAATGGCGGAGGCTTCCTATCTAGAAAGTCTGGACCTACATAAAGTAGTAAATGATTGGTTAAAACAGTTTGAGCTGGCACTTAGTAATAATAAAGCTGATGAGGCTGCAGACCTCTTTGCAGATCACGGGCAATGGCGAGATTTGCTAGCCTTCACCTGGCATATCCAAACGATGGATGGAAGAGAGAAAATCCAGCGCACACTTCAGCAAACAACACCCAAAGCTCAGCCAAAAGAGCTCGCTTTAGCAGAAGAGCGTACACCCCCACGGATAGTTGATAGAGCTGATGTAGATTGTATCGAGGCTTTTATTAAATTAGATACTGTATGGGGGCCAGCCAGCGGAATTTTAAGGCTAATCCCCAATGAAAACGGTCCAAACGGCGTTAAAGCCTGGGTGCTTATGACATCACTAGAAGAAATTCGTGGTCACGAAGAAGCTATAGGTGACCGACGGCCCTCTGGCGAAAACTATTCCAGATCATTCGGAGGTGATAATTGGTTAGATCTCAGGAACAAATCCCGGGAATATAAAGACAGAGAACCGGCAGTCTTAATTGTTGGAGCAGGACAATCCGGTTTGACGCTGGCAGCCCGCCTCTCTGTTTTAGGTGTTGATACTCTCCTCATAGATAAGCATCAAAGGGTGGGGGATAATTGGCGAAAAAGATATCACTCATTAGTACTCCACAATGAAGTTTATATAAATCACATGCCATATATGCCTTTCCCCCCAAATTGGCCTGTTTTCATTCCAAAGGACAAGATAGCCAATTGGTTTGAAGGTTACGCAGAAGCCATGGAACTGAACATTTGGATGGACACCGCGCTTGTCAATGGATCGTACGATGAAACCAGTGGACAGTGGACAATAGTTGTAAAAAACTCAGAAGGAACGGAAAGAATTCTGAGGCCAAGGCATATTGTTTTTTCAACTGGCGTCAGCGCAATACCTGTTCAGCCAGACCTACCAGGACTTAATGATTTTAAAGGCGAGATCATCCACTCAGGAGCTTATTTAGATGGCCATAAATGGGCTGGACAGAAGGCCGTGGTACTCGGAACCGGCAATAGCGGACATGACGTAACACAGGACCTGCATTCGTGTGGCGTTGATGTGAGCATAATACAAAGAAGCTCAACGCATATTGTAAGCTTGCGGGAAGCGCAAAAAGTCTATGCGCATTATTTCGAAGGGCCGCCAATCGAAGATAATGACTTATTGGCGGTTTCTCTACCCTACCCAGTACTGGTAAAGTCTTACCAGAAGTCAACAAGATCAATGCTTCGAAACGATAAAACCTTGCTTGATGGTCTGAAATCCAGTGGTTTTCGTCTTAATGACGGCGGTGATGATGCCACTGGTTTTCAAATGAGTTACCTACGGCGCGGCGGTGGATACTGTTTCAATGTCGGATGTTCCGATTTGATAATCAATGGAGAAGTTGGATTAATTCAATTTTCAGAAATCGATACTTTTATATCAAATGGGATAAAAATGAAGGACGGGTCGATTGTTGAGGCCAACCTTCTTGTCACTGCAACAGGATATAAGAACCAGCAAGATACGACACGCCTCTTCCTTGGAGATACTATTGCAGACCGTATTGGAAAAGTATGGGGGTTTGATGAAGAGGGCGAACTTCGAAATATGTGGAGACGGACCCCGCAACCAGGCCTCTGGTTCACAGCTGGCGGCCTTGCCCAGGTTCGTATTTTCTCAAAATATTTAGCCATGCAAATAAAAGCTGTTGAGGAGGGTATTATAGGATCCCAACTAACAGTGCCACAACCGGCGCCGATGGCTGATGCAGCAGATTAAAAAGACATTAGAAGAAAGATGGTGGGCCCGGAGGGACTCGAACCCCCGACAACGCCGTTATGAGCGGCGGGTTCTAACCAGCTGAACTACAGGCCCACTCCCTTTCTTATGATCATCGTTTGCATTGTCGTCAACACTATATTCGTTAGATTTCTATTTGTTTTGCAAAAAACAGAAAAAAAGTCGGCCTGAAGTTCCCACCACAGATCATTTTTGTTTCAAAAATTACTTTACCAGCACCTCACTCTCGTCATAGCTTAAGCTGGATTGCAGACGGAAAATACAGATTTACCTTGCAACAAAAAGCTAAACTTCGTTTTCAACTTTTAATATTATTATCGAACAATCAATGTCTAAAACCTGGCTCCAGCATTTCAATAAAAATGTTTTTGATATTAACAAAAACTTAAGGTCCAGCTCGCAAAACATGCCTCCAATAAACCTTTTGGAACAAAAATTACCCTATATGGAAGGGCTGAAAGCTAGGCAGGAAATAAAATCATGGAAAAATTATCAAGCTACCCCCCTACGGCAACTTGACCAAGTGGCAGACGAACTCGGCGTCTCCAGGATTTGGCTTAAAGATGAAAGTTCCCGTTTTGGCTTGGGCTCCTTTAAAGCCTTAGGAGGGGCTTACGCCGTGTATTATGTTTTATCGAAGTTAATATTCGAAGAAACAGGAGAAAAAGATTTAACGAGCACCCGGTTGAGGAGTGGAGAATTCGGTGAGATATTGGAAAATGTCACTGTAGTTACGGCCACTGACGGAAATCACGGGAAGTCTGTTGCCTGGGGAGCACAACAATTTGGATGCAAGTGTAAAATTTATCTCCACGCCGAAGTAAGTCAGATGAGGGAGGAGGCCATTGCCGCCTTTGATTGTGATATAATAAGAGTTGACGGCAATTACGACGACTCCGTCCGCCATGCCGATAAAGACGCTCATAAAAATGGCTGGCATGTTGTATCGGACACCTCTTATGAAGGGTATAGAAAAATCCCAAGCCTCGTAATGCAGGGTTATACAACTATAGCTACCGAGATTGCAGAACAGATCGCAGATATTCAACCAACGCATCTCTTCCTGCCTGGCGGAGTAGGCGGAATCGCAGCAGCTGTATCATCCGAGTTTTGCAGAATCTGGAAGAACTTGAGACCTACGACTATTATCGTTGAGCCTAAGACGGCAGACTGCCTTTATCAAAGTAGTTTGAGCGGCCAACCCACTATCTCAAGCGGAAATTTACATACAGTTATGGCGTGCCTATCCGCGGGAGAGGTTTCTATACTAGCCTGGGAAATTCTGGAAAAAACAGCAAATTTTTTTGTACGATTGTCTGATTCAACGATTGCCCCAGCCATGAAGCGGTTGTCTTTCGAAAACATCATATCGGGCGAATCTGGCGCAGCCACATTAGCCGCCTTCACCGCAATCTGCTCTGATGAGAAGGCGAAAGAGTTAGTAAAAATAGATCAGGATAGCCGTATTTTGTTGATATCAACTGAAGGGGCAACTGATCCTCAAATCTATATGAAACTTGTGGGGAAAAAAGCTACGGAAATTATCACCAGCCACCAGAAGTAAGCCACTCATCTAGCACTTCCATTTTCTCCACACCAAAAAAAAGCTCATTATCGACTCTAAAGGTAGGAGATCCAAAAACACCGTACTCCAGGGAGGAATCTACTTCAGCACGCAACAGAGCTGCAGCTTCACCACTCTCCAGAGCGTTATTCAAATCCTGAATATTTAGATCAGTTTCCTCGGCAACTTGCAGCGCAATCTCTTTATCTGAGATATCAAGATTCTCCGACCAATGGGCTGAATATAATTTTGACGCTAACTTATGTGATTTTGAATAATTGCGTGTTTTTAACCAAGCAACCATGCGCGCTGGAAGAAGAGGATTAATCTGCGGCGATCCAAACGGGCGTTTTAGTTTCAATTTATGGCGACGGGCGTAGCGCTCTGCGTCTTTTCGAATATAAGCTCCCTTTAATGGTAGTTCGGCAATAGGAGGCAAACCCATAACTTTCAAAACCGATATGCCCAGAAGGATGGGGTGCCATTCGCAATCTATTTTATGGCGCATGGCCAGTTCATTAACACGCAGACTGCCAAAGTAGCCAAATGGCGACAAAAAATCGAAATAAAAGTGTATCTTTCCATCATTAGGCATGATTTTTCCTCTATGAAATACGAAATATTTTAAGCGAATATTTTTTCTAAATCGCTTGCCTATTCTACCAAGCAAGATTAGCTTGCGAACCCATATAAAAAATAACGAGCTTTTTTATCATGAGTAATGTTCCCCAGGAAGTTCTGAATAGTGTCCGGTCATGGCCCTACGAAGAAGCTAGGAAAATAATGCAACGGGTCGACAACAGTGTTCGACCTATCGAAGAAATTGTCCTGGAAACAGGATACGGACCCTCTGGTCTGCCTCACATAGGCACCTTTGGCGAAGTCTTCCGGACAACTATGGTGCGCAATGCTCTTAAAACCCTTACAGATCTCCCAACAACGTTAATTGCATTTTCTGACGATATGGATGGTTTAAGAAAAGTCCCCGACAATATTCCAAACCAAAATTTATTGAATAAATTCATAAATCAGCCCCTCACTAGCATACCTGATCCTTTTGAAACTCATGAGAGCTTCGGGCATCACAATAATGCGATGCTCAGGGGATTTCTCGACTCATTTGGCTTTGACTATACTTTTTTGAGTTCCACTGAATGTTATAAGAACGGATTGTTTGATCATGTCTTGATAGAAGTTTTAGAAAATTATGAAAACATAATGGAAATAATGCTTCCAACCTTGAGGGAGGAAAGAAAGAAGACCTACAGCCCATTTCTTCCAATTTGTCCTTCAACAGGGCAGGTTTTACAAGTTCCGCTCGCTGAAATAAATAAAATTAATACCACTATTATTTACGAAGACCCAATAACTTCAAAGAAAATTGAAGTTGCTATAACTGGCGGGAACTGCAAATTACAATGGAAGGTTGATTGGGCCATGCGCTGGAAAGCACTAGGCGTTGACTATGAGATGTGCGGAAAAGATCTTATCGATAGTGTTAAGGCTTCATCAAAAATATCGCGTGTTATAGGTGGCACTCCACCTGAAAATTTGATTTATGAACTGTTTTTGGACGAAAATGGCCAGAAAATATCAAAATCAAAAGGTAATGGTATAGCTGTTGAGGATTGGTTGAAATACGGACCACCAGAAAGTTTATCACTTTTCATGTTTCAACAACCAAAACGGGCAAAACGACTTTATTTTGATGTTATTCCCAAAAATACCGACGAATATATAAGCTTTAGGTCGAAGGTATTGTTGGAGGAAAAAGACAGAAAACTAGAAAATCCAACCTGGCACATCCATAACGGAGAAATACCTCAAGACAAAATCCCTTTAAATTTTAGTCTCTTGCTTAATTTAGCAAGCGTTTGTCATGCTGAAGATGCAAGTGTTATATGGGGATATATTCGAAGTTATACCAATGATACATCTCCTGAAAATAATATGTTTCTCGATAAGCTTGCCAATTATGCTGTGAATTTTTACAGAGATTTCATCAAGCCGACAAAAACTTATAGATTTCCAGATTCTCAAGAAGCTAAGGCGTTGGAGGATCTAAAGGATGCTTTGAAACAAATAAACAGCAGTTCCAAAGCAGAGGATATACAAACCGTTATTTATGAAATTGGAAAAGCAAATGAATTTGAAAACTTGAGAAACTGGTTCCAAGCGCTCTATCAAATTCTTTTAGGTCAGGATCAAGGTCCTCGTTTTGGATCTTTCGTGGAGTTATATGGCATACAAGAAACCGTTAATTTAATAGAGCGCGCGTTAAATAAAGAAGATTTATCGAAATAAAAAGCAGAAGAAAACTGCTACGCCGGTTTTATCCAGACTGCCGTATCGTGAAAAACCGCCCCCCCATTAGGAGCGCCAGGTTCCGCACTTACCAAAGCATTTATCCCAATACCTTCCTCGAAGGCATAATTTGGCCAGACGCTCTCTACAACGACAACATTGGTTTGAACACCAGGAAATATCGAAACATTCAAAACCACACTACCTTGCTCGTTTCCTAAACGAACCTTGTCTCCATCTTGCAAGGAAAGACTATAAGCGGTATCTGGATGGATTTTTACCGTTGGGCGACCCTCCTTATTTTGACTGGTCGGTGTTTCTGTAAAACTTGTATTCAGATAATTTCTGGCAGGGGATGTGATCATCCTAAATGGCTTTTCCTTTGTAGCAACATCAATGTTTTGGCAGTGATCAGGATAATTTGGAAGCTGATCACCTATTGGGCCAAGTCGCGACCAATCGGCACAAAATTGAAACTTACCTGTTGATGTTGGAAAACCGTTTAAAAAATGTGAATCTTCAAAAGAGGGTTGTACATCATGCCATTTTTTTTCTAGCAATTCATCAGCAGACGGCCACCCGGAGTCTAACAATGTCTTATCTATTAACTCCCATTCAGTCATGCCAAAACCTTGATGGTGGGCGCCTAGACGTTTAGCTAATTCACCTATCACCCAGTGATTAGAACGTGTTTGTCCCGGGGATTCTATCACTGCACGATGGATTTGCACATGCATGTGACCGCCAGCTTGGTATATATCATCATGCTCTAGAAACATTGTTGCCGGCAAAACAACATCGGCAAGTTGGGCCGTTTCTGTCAAAAACTGTTCGTGAACACACAAGAACAAGTCATCTCTCTGAAAACCTCGTATTACTCTATGCGTATCAGGCGCCACCGCGGCTGGATTAGTGTTTTGGATAAGCATTGCTGTTACAGGGGGGCCTTTTTGGACCACCTCATCTTCAAAAGTTAAAACTGGTCCAATTCTAGACATATCCAATATTCTCGTAGTGGGGTCCAACACATCTAAACCCTCTACAACGGTCTTGTTCCAATTATAAACAATCCGATTGGACCAAAACGCACCGCCTCCCAAAACCTTAAATTTTCCTCCAACCGCAGCTATGGAGGCAACGGCATGAACTTGGCTTGCACCATTTCTAGACCTCGCAAAACCGTAACCTATTCTAATATAAGTTCTCTCAGTTTCGCCGATTGCCCTAGCCAAGGTTTCGATTTTTCTGGCATTGACCCCACTTATTCTTTCGGCCCACAATGGCGTTTTATCCTTAAGGTGTTCCCTAAGTTCTCTCCAATTGTCAGTATATTTTTCCATATAGGCCTCATCTGCTAGACCATCTCGGAATAGAACATGCATTACAGCAGACGCAACAGCACCATCAGTTCCTGGCTGAACAAGCAGCACCTCATCTGCCACCTCCGCGGTAGGACTTTGATATGCATCGACAACAACCAGTTTAGCGCCCCGTTCCCTGCGCGCGCGCGAAATATGTGTCATCACATTTACCTGAGTTGAAACTGGGTTGCCCCCCCAAACGATTATCAGATCAGACACCCCAAGTTCGCGTGGGTCAGGTCCCATCGGACCGCCCGCCCCTCCGATCCAACCATTTTGGACAAGCTCAGTACAAATATTTGCCGCTTGCCTTGAATACCGCATCGAATGACGTAGTCTCTGTATACCGTCACGTTGTATTATTCCCATTGTCCCAGCAAAGAAATAAGGCCAGACCGTTTCACTTCCATATTCTTTAACCTTTGACTTGAAAGCATCTGCTACTCTATCCAAAGCTTCATCCCAAGATGTCTCGACTAGTTTACTATTACCCTTCCCTCCTGATCTTATAAGGGGATTGAGCAGTCGATTAGGATGATGGACACGCTCGGAGTAACGCGCTACTTTCGCGCAAATCACACCTGCTGTGTAACTATTAGATTTAGCACCTCGAATACGACCGATGGTTCTTTTGTCCAAGCGCTCAACCTCTAATGCACAAGTGCTGGGACAATCGTGTGGGCACACGGAAGGAAGGTAAGCCATTTTTTTCACTTTCCTTAGCTAAAAAAGCTGGGCCAAATTTCCAAAATATACTCGTGAACTCTTTTCAAAAAAAACACATCTGTATATCTTAAAAGAGACTATTCACATTACCTGATTGTTCTATATTTTAGGATTATAGTCGAAAATATTTCAGTCAATCTTAATGGAGACAAATTATCCTTCCTCCTCCCGTGATCGTTTCACGGACCTTAAACTCTCTTATCAAAGAATATACCAAAATGGAGCTCAATGTGTCAGAAAAAGTAGATTGTGTGGTTATTGGGGCCGGGGTTGTTGGCTTAGCATGCGCTAGGGAACTCGCAATGAAGGGAAGAGAGGTTATCATTTTGGAGCAGGCTGATGCGATAGGTACAGAGACAAGTTCCCGACATTCAGAAGTTATTCACGCGGGTATTTACTACGAACCCGGCAGTCTTAAGGCAAAATTCTGCGTCGAAGGCAAATTGAAAATGTATGACTACTTAAGAGAAAGGGGAATACCCTTTAATCAGTTAGGTAAACTTATTGTAGCAACATCAGAAGAGCAGGTTTCGGGCCTTTATCAAATACAGGAACGAGCTCAAAAAAATGGTGTTAATGATCTAAAAATTTTATCACATAATGAAGCCATAGCGAAAGAACCCGCTCTTAATTGTGTTGCTGCATTATGGTCGCCGTCCACAGGAGTAGCCGATAGTCATTCGTACATGCTTGCTCTTCAAGGCGACGCAGAAGACTGTGGAGCGATGATAGCTTTTTTTTCTCCAGTCACCGGAGGCGAAGTTGGTAATACAGGTATTATTCTAGATGTTGGAGGAGACTCTCCAATGCAATTAGAAGCGTCAACCGTTGTCAATTCGGCAGGGCTTCATTCCCAAAAACTTAACCATCAATTCAAGAAGTTTCCAAAAGATAAAATACCGCCCTGGAATTATTGCAAGGGTAATTATTATTCGCTTTCCGGTTGCAAGGCACCGTTTAGCAGTCTTATCTACCCCGCTCCTGAGCAAGCTGGTCTTGGGGTGCATCTCACATTAGATTTAGCAGGTCAAGCTCGTTTTGGGCCCGACGTAGAGTGGGTCAATGAAATAAACTACGACGTAGACCCAAAAAGGTCAGATAGTTTTTACGATGCAGTCCGAAAATATTGGCCTGATCTACCCGATAACTCGCTGCAACCTGGCTATTCGGGTATTAGACCCAAAATCCAGGCTCCGGGCGAACCAGCGACGGATTATTTTATCCAAGGTCCGAAAGATCACGGTGTTCCTGGACTGGTTAACCTCCACGCGATAGAGTCGCCAGGAATGACAAGCTCGTTAGCCATAGCCGCACATGTCGATCAGATCTTAGGTTAAATTATCTGTTAGGAATAAGAAGTGAAAAAAACTGTTATTGAATATTTCATGTCACCATCCAGCCCATGGACTTATCTTGGGAGCAAACTTTTCACCGATCTTGCAGAAAAACATCAACAAA
>NZVJ01000044.1 GCA_002701455.1 Rhodospirillaceae bacterium | reverse complement strand
AGCACTTAGGTTTAATGGCATTTTCTGAAAAAAATGGACTACCGGGATTAGCAATGCGAATAGCAGGCCTGTTAAAGGAAAAAGGCTTCCCGCCTTATTATGCTAGTCTTTACCCTTTTCCAGCATGGGAAATACCCACTAGTGTGGTCTTCGACCCAGCCCTAATTTATGCAATTGTTCGTCAAGAGAGCCAATTTAAGTTAAAGGCAAAGAGTGGTAGAGGGGCGAGAGGGTTGATGCAGTTGATGCCCCGAACCGCTGCCGCAATGGGGAGAGATCGACGACTTAAAAGAGGCAAGGGTCGGGATGCACTTTTTAATCCTAAAATAAATCTAAAGCTGGGAAGCAAATATCTCTCACATTTGATGTATGATGGAAATGGAGTTAAAAACCTATTCAAAACGTTAGCCGCATATAATGCAGGCCCGGGAAAATTAGGGCGATGGGAGGTAAAGATTAATTATCAAAATGACCCGTTGATGTTTATGGAATCCATTCCTTCCCCGGAGACGAGAAACTTCATTGAGCAGGTGTTTATTGGTCTATGGATTTATCGATTTCGGTTAGATGAGCCGGCCCCAACCCTGAAGCAATTAGCAGAGGGCAATTGGCCACACTATGAGTCTGTATCCGGNAAAATAATCGANGGATTTTCTAATGCCAGAAATTGATCAGTCACGAGCATTTGTTCCTGTTAACATTTCGATCTTAACTGTTTCGGATACCAGGACGGCTAAAGACGATAGATCTGGCAGTATCCTAAAAGAAAGGATCGAAAATTATGGTCACAAGGTNGTTTACAGAACTATTGTAAAAGATGAAATTGAAACCATTAAGACGACAGTAAGGNAATGGATAAAAGATCCTGNAGTCGACGTGGTAATTTCTACTGGAGGAACGGGTTTGACTGGCCGTGATGTCACGCCCGAAGCTTTCAAGCAAATCTTTGAAAAAGAAATAGAAGGCTTTGGTGAGCTATTTAGGTGGCTAAGTTTTCAAAAAATAGGGACGTCGACTATTCAGTCTCGTGCGATAGCGGGAGTTGCTGGGGGGACATACTTATTTGCACTACCTGGGTCTACTGGGGCCTGTAAGGATGCTTGGGATGAGATTCTTCAGTATCAATTAGATATAAGATTTAGGCCATGTAACTTTGTGGAGATTATGCCGCGTCTTAGAGAGCACGAGCTTNATGGCAGATCCTCTTGACTAACAGCTAAAGATCAGAGCCTCTATCTATATCGCTTAAAATAGGTAAATATTCCATTCTAATATCTGAGCCGAATTTGTTTAATGTATCTGATAGAGCATAATCTGAAGACCAACGTATATTTTTAAGTNCAGGTGGTCTTACAAATCTGCTTAACCCTATTAGCCAATAACCTCCATCTTCGGCTGGACCAAAGACAGCATCCGCAGACATTAATTGTTTAAACGCTAACTCAATGTGTTGCTTGGAAATAGCTGGGATATCGCTCCCAATTAATAGCCGCGGGCCAGCCCCTACTGTTAAAAAAGCCTTAGNCATTCTTTGCCCGAGATCGCCATGGCTTTGTTGGGATACNNTCCATCCNTTGTTCTCGTAGGGCTTAAAGTACTGTAAGCCNCTTTGCGGACTTACAAAAAGATGCTTCGAGTATGGTAAGGGTCCTTTGAAAGTCCTGAGCAACCTATGCAGTTGCCATCGGTACCAAAATGTAGCTTTTACGGTACCAATGTCTGCGGCAAGTCTAGTTTTTACTNTCCCCATTGCNGGTTGTTTGACAAANATAATCAGATGTCCCCTGTTCTTCATAACAAGAACTATCCATAAAATTTATAGATTTTATCTGGAGGGACNTTAAGGAAATATANACTTAAACAAATAAAGTTTCGCACTATACGAATAAAATACCCTCTNTCNAAATAACGTTTTGCGGATGTTTTTGCNTCAACATCAAACAGGACTAATCTAGACATACCGATTCGGCGCACGAAATCCACATCTTCCATTATTGGCCAGTTTTTATACCCACCTAAACAGTTATAGAATTGNCGCTTTATTATAAGCCCTTGGTCNCCATATGGAAGACCCAGCCAGTTGTTTCTGAAACGAACAGCTTTTTCCAGTAGGCGAGCTTTAAACCCATTTGTATCCAGCGTAAAAGTGAAAACGCCACCTCGTTCGGAATTTGACGGATGGTTTGTAAAAACTGCGAAAGAAGCATCCCAGCCAGCGGCCAATACTGTGTCTGCATGTAAAAAAAGCAACCAGTCTCCCAACGCTATCTGAGCGCCTCTGTGGAGTTGAGTTCCCCTTCCCTTTTCGCCTGTGATAAATTTAGCGCCACCTTTTAATGCCAGGGTCTTGGTGTCGTCTTGAGAATTTGCGTCTACTACTATAATCTCGAGCTCGATCCCTCTTTCTATTGCCGTAGATAGCGAAGCCAGCGTTTGGCTTAATGTAGAACTAGCATTAAGGGTCGGAATTATAACCGACAATTTAATTTTCGGTCGTTTTTGATCGAGCTTTTCGTGTCCGTCGACGCTGTCATCAGTAACACTTGATATTTTTCTATTCGTCATGGGAGTATTTCTGATAATGCCCTTGCTGATTGTTGGAGAATGTTATCAAATCACCGGGCTCAGCGGTAGATTATTTGTAAATAATAGGGAGATAGACGTGCCAGATTTCAGTCTTGAGGATAATCTCGGTCTGGCGCCTACCGCAATAATAGTCGGTGTGGATGAAGTGGGGAGAGGCCCCTTGGCTGGGCCAGTCACCGTGGCAGCTGTCTTCCTTAACAGGATAAAAATTACAAGTGATTTGTCGAATAAAATAGATGACTCAAAAAAGCTGTCTCAAAAATCACGGGCAATACTTTGTAAGAAGATTAGAGAGGTTGCGGATATTGGTATCGGTTGGGCAAGCATAAAGGAAATAGATGAATTCAACATCCTTGAAGCGACTATGCTTGCAATGCAACGAGCTGTCACGTCGCTCAGTCAGGAAATCGCTGCGGACCCGGACTATATTCTCATTGATGGCAACAAGGCGCCTAAGCTCAATTTTCCCTCAAAGACAATTGTCCGCGGTGATGAAAAATCAATCTCGATTGCCGCTGCGTCAATAGTGGCTAAAAGCGAGAGAGACGCATTTATGGCTTCTCTTTCCATACTTTATCCGGGCTATGGGTGGGAGAAAAATTTTGGCTATGGAACGCAACAGCATCTAACTGCCATCGAACAGCATGGAATAACATCCCACCATAGAAGATCTTTTAAGCCAATCTCTAAATATTTGTAGCGTCAATCTATTGCTGCTCAGAAAATTTATCCACTAGATATTGTTGATAACTCTCTTAACCCTTTGAGTCCAAACAAAAAACTTATTCAAAAACTTGACCAGACATTTGCTATGAGCAATTATGCCGGTCGTTTGAAGAAGAAGATGGCAAAAATGAGCACGGTTTTGAAATCATTAGAAAACACGATTGTTCTAGGAGACTGCGTAGAAGTGCTAAATAAACTTCCGGAGGAATCTGTCGATCTTATTTTTGCAGATCCGCCTTATAATTTGCAGCTATCAGGGGAACTTTTGAGACCCAACAATTCAAAAGTTATGGGCGTAGATGATGACTGGGATCAATTTAACAGCTTTAAAGAATACGACAAATTTTCTGAAAGTTGGCTCAGCGCTTGTCAAAGAGTCTTAAAGAAGTCAGGCTCGCTTTGGGTCATAGGGTCATACCATAACATTTTCCGCATTGGATCTAAACTGCAAGACTTAGGCTTTTGGATACTTAATGACATCATCTGGCGAAAAACGAATCCGATGCCAAATTTTCGAGGGCGTCGTTTCACAAATGCTCATGAAACACTTATTTGGTGTGGAAAAAATTCTTTATCAAAGGGCTATACGTTCAATTATGACTCAATGAAATCTCTCAACGAGGGGCTCCAGATGAGGAGTGATTGGCTCTTACCGCTCTGCACAGGAAGCGAACGCTTGAAAAAGGATGGCCAAAAAGCCCATCCCACGCAGAAACCTGAGAGCCTGATCTCGAGAGTAATTCTATCAACTTCAAAGCCGGGAGACTTAATAGTCGACCCATTTTCCGGAACGGGGACCACGGCTGCTGTGGCTAAGCGGTTTTCCCGCCGGTTTATAGGAATAGAGCAATCAACAGCTTACGTAGAAATATCCCGCCAAAGATTGCAAACAGTTCAGGTTGTTCAAGACCCGGATGTACTTGAAATTGAAACAAAACGGAATGCCCCCAGAATACCGTTTGGGAGCCTGCTGGATCGAGGACTTGTGAACCCCGGGGAGCTGATGTTTGATGCCCGTCGGCGCTGGCATGCTAAAATTCGAGCAGATGGCCTATTGATTTCTGATAGTGCGAAGGGTTCTATTCATGCCGTAGGGGCGGCTGTTCAAGGAGCACAGGCCTGCAATGGCTGGACGTTTTGGCATGTCGATAGAAACGGTAGTGCTATTTCTATCGATATATTCAGACAGATGGTTAGAGATGAACTTTCAAAATGACGATCTGGGTCCGAGTTAGATTTTTTTAGGTGTCTTGACTAAAGCCAACAAGAATATTCCAATCAGCCAAAACAATACGGCTACGGCCATGCCAGCTCTTTGTGTTTCGAACAAAACAGTTAACCAGCCAAACAGCATTGGGCCAATAAAACTTGTTGCCTTTCCCGACAATGCAAATAGGCCATACATTTCCCCTTGATTATGTTTTGGCGATAGGCGGGCAACCAAAGCTCGGCTTGCCGACTGAGTAGGTCCAATAAAAAAACTCAACCCAATACCAAACGTCCAGAACAAATCTATGGTTTCGACAACTAGCAAGGGGCCGCCAAACACAACGAGACCCATTAAAGAAATATTGATTGTTAATTTTGAGCCAAATTGATCTTCGAACCAGGCGAAAAAAAATGCCCCTAAGCCTGCAAAAATATTCATTGCTATTCCAAATTTAAGGATCTCTTCAAAAGTCATCCCAAATGTGCCGGCAGCATATATTCCNCCAAACTGAAACACTACTAGCAAACCATCCGCATAGAACATTCTAGCCAGAAGAAAAATCATCACAGGCTGGTAGTGCTTTATATTTCGAATAGTGCTCAAAAAACGGTTTAACCCGCTAACAATGTGAGCGCCTGAAAACTTGATCGCAGGTTTTNTATCCTTATGGAAAATAAAAAATGGGAGNCTGAATATAAGCCACCATAAACCTACTACTACAGCGGTGGCTCGAATATGTTCTGCCTGGTCAATGTCAAGCCCCAGGAAAGATAGTTTTTCTTCCACGAGACCTAATAAACAAAAAAGGAGACACAAAATTGCTCCCAAATAGCCAGTCGCCCAACCCAACCCGCTTATTTTGCCGATGGAGTTATGGCTGGCAACNTGGATAAGAGTAGCATTGTAAAATATGGAACAAAATTCGAAGGATATTAGGCTAATAGCAATAGCGGTCAATGCTAGTGGAACAGAGTGCTTATCCGGAGATACAAACCATAGACTTAAGGTTCCTAGAATTGCTATAAGACTAAAAATCAGNATCCATGTTTTNTTTTGACCGGATTCATCGGAAATTGCTCCGAGTATAGGAGCCATTAAAGCAACGAAAAGGCCTGAAAAAGCTACAGTTTGGCTCCACAAAAGGGTGCCCAAAATTTTGTTTTCTGCCACCAATTCCGTGAAATAAGCCGAAAAAACAAAAGTTAAGATGACAGTGGGATAAGGAGAGTTGGCCCAATCGAACAGGCACCACATAAAAATATTTCGGCGTTTAGTATAAAGTTTCTTCTTCATCACATCTATGCCGTTAACGATTTAACTTTTGAAAAGACTTTAATGCCTTATTGTATGGGTGTTTAACAGGGATATTTAGAACTTAAATTTTGCTTTCCAATTCTGCAAGATAAGGCGTGTAACACTAATAAAAGCCATTGGTTGGTCCAAAAGAAGGTGGTGCTGGGCTTCTGGTATCGAAATGACGGGCGAACCTTCCGGCATTAGACTACGCATAAATGTGACAGTTTTTTGGTCTAGAAGAGAGCTTTTTTCGCCATAAACTAACCCCACTTTACATTTAGCGTCTTTCAGATATTGATGGTAGGGCTCTTTGAAGCGTCTAGCATGCATGGCGCCCTCGTCAAATTTCCATGTCCAGCCTTCAGGTGTTTCAACAACGGAGTGCTGGGCTATGTGGCTAATTAAAAAATCGTTCGAGCAGTCTTGCTCTGGCATTAATCTAAACCGTGCTACTGCGGAAGCAAAATCGGAATAATATCGTTTGCCGCGTTGCCGCGGATGTTTCCGCTTTGCGTGTTCTCTGGGAGGTCGGATTGGCGAGTCGACTATTAAAATGCCAGAAATTTTCTTTCCATATTTTTTAGCGAACTTTGCTGTCATTAAGCCGCCAAAACTGTGCCCAATGACGTAGGTGTTTTTTCCTAAATTAGCGTCATTTATGACACTATTTATTTCCGTCGCCCTCATTTCAGCAGTATATTCTTCTCTTCTCCCGCTATCCCCCATACCGGAGAGGTCTAACGCTGCAACCCGAAAGTTATTAGTAAAAAAGGGAGCCAGAAAACTCCACCAATGGGAATGCGCAGCGCCGCCATGAACAAATAAAATGCTCCCCTCTCTGTCTTCCTCCTTCGGACCGTCCCACAAAAGGTAATGAATTTGACATCCTTCTACTTGTAAAAAGTTAGACGAAGGTTTTTCAGACATTGCCCACTTAAACCAGGCTGGTGTATCATGACTATTACTATGAGATAAGGGGTGTTTTGGGGTTTTAAGGCTAGATAAACTTTTTGGNGTTTTATTCATTTCAGGCTCGGTGNTGGAAAACTTATTTGAAAATGGCATAGCGAGTTCAGCTAAAAGATATTAAACTTGAAATACATGTGTTTGAGAAAACGTGCAATGGATTTAACCTCGTCCTAAAGCTGGGGGATCTAATGGTAAATATAAAGCTCGGTATACTTGAAATGGTAGAAAAAGCCAGAGAGCAAATCGAAGAAGTGGANGTAGAAGATGCCATCGCTGAGTCCAAGGACTCAGATTGTTTAATAATTGATGTTAGAGACGTAAGAGAGAGAAAACGAGACGGTTATATACCTGAAAGCTTCCACTGCCCCCGGGGNATGATTGAATTTTGGTTAGATCCCGATAGTCCCTATTTTAAGAAAATCTTTGATGAAAAAAAACGGTTTCTATTCCATTGTAAGGCGGACTGGCGTTCTGCCCTGACCGTTCAGACGGTAACCTCTATGGGTCTTGAGAATGCGGCCCATATTAAAGGAGGGCTAACCGCCTGGTGCGAAGCGGGGGGCCCATTTNCGAAGGATGAAGGGTAAAGACAGAAATGAAAACAAAGGATCAACTGTCTCACTCCCAACTAAAAAGATTTGAAGACTGGATGAATTCTGTCGAGTCGATATCAGAATTAATAAATGACTCGCTTGAGGAAATTGATTTTAATCGTTGCCTTCCCAAGAAAGTATTAGATGCTTTGCACGATGCAAAAATTTTTCGCATGTCGCTCCCAAAAAAGCTGGGAGGCGGGGAATTCACTCCAGAGCTATTGTCGCAGNCGGCAGANCGTTTAGCCAGGGCAGATGCCAGTGTTGGATGGTGTTTTGGTCAGGGAACAGGTTGTGCAATGTCAGCCGCCTTCCTGGAGGATGGAATAGCAGAGGATATTTTTGGCCCGGGCGACNCCGTTTTAGCTTGGGGAGCTGGACAGGCCGGAAAAGCAGTTGCTTGTGATGGGGGATATAAGGTTACCGGCACATGGCGATTTGCCAGTGGCGCGGGTCATGCTACGTGGTTGGGTGGTCACAGCATGGTTTTTGAAGAGGATGGCAGTCCAAGAATAAATAAAGACGGCAAGCATGTTGACCGCACAGCCTTATTTAAAAAGAAATCTGCCACTATGAAAGATGACTGGCATGTAATGGGGCTTAAAGGCACACGAAGCGAGAGTTACACCGTAGAGGACATGTTNATTCCAGAAAGTCATACTCTGGATAGNGAGGCACCAGAGGAGTGCCGANTTCAAGCCCCATTATATATATTTCCAACCACGTTAGTTTATGCTTCTTGCTTTTCTGGGGTAGCGCTAGGCATTGCTAGAGGTTCGCTTGACGATCTAATACTGCTTGCTAGAACAAAGGTACAAAGAGCAGCCCGGTCGTCTATGCGCGAGAGCCCCGTTTTCCAAACCCAGCTGGCAGAATTAGAAGCAAAATGGGGGGCGGCAAAAGCTTATCAACAAGCCACTCTGATAGAAATTACAGATAGAGTGAAAGACACGATGCTTCTTTCAATGAGTGACCGGGCTAAAATTCGTTTGGCGACTACTTATGCCATAAACGAGGCAACGGAGGTGGTGCAGAAAGTATATCGATTAGCGGGTTCTACAGCTATATTCGAAAATCAACCTTTTGAGCGCAGGTTTCGTGACATGCATGCAGTTTCTCAGCAAATGCAGGCTCGATACACTCATTTTGAGACAGTAGGTCGACACATGATGGATTTAGATAATACGGCGGCACACATGTAGCTATGATAGCTAAGTTGCATAGAAGAATTTTGAAAAACTTCCTAGGAAGCAACCTTTTTATTTATTTAGAACAAAATCACATAGGGTAAATGAAACATAACTTAGATTGGAAAACGAGATGTCTCTAGTTCACGTACTTGCAGTAATCACGGCTAAGCCTGGAAAGAGAGCCGAAGTGTTAGAAAATTTTAATAATAATGTTCCGGCTGTTCACGCAGAGGAAGGTTGCATTGAATACGGAGCTGTTGTGGACTCGCCAGAAGCATCGAGTTTTGCGGCGCAATTTGGCCCTGATACTTTTGTCGTGGTGGAAAAATGGGAAAGCCTTGACCACCTTAAGGCCCATGCGGCGGCTCCTCACATGAAGGCTTATGCGGAAAAAAATAAGGAACTATTGGCAGATAGAAAGGTTCATGTGATGACGCCAGCTTAGGCTTATTAGATTGAACATCAGAACTGGTTAAAAGGGAACCGTCCCTTTAACCACCGTGCGATGCAGAATTCTGCGATACTTCCCCATTTTGAAATTTCTATCTGCCCTGTGGAGCAAACAACGATTATCCCAAATTACTAAATCACCACTTTTCCAGGAATGCCTGTAAATATTTTTTGTTACAGTGGCGGCATCTAGCAGTTCATCTAGCATACGTTTTCCCTTTGCTTCCGCAATACCTTCGATGTGGCTCGTGTGCATACCTAAATAAAGCGACTTTCTGTTCGTTTCGGGATGAGTCCGGACAATGGGGTGGCTTACTGGGGGGCGTTCGCGCTTTTGTTCTTCGGTCGCTGGTATATTTCCGGTATTTCGTCTGCTGGCTTCCCAACTATGTACTGCCCTTAAGTTAGAAAAGAACTTTTGTTTTTCTTTTGGAAGTGATTCGTAGGCCATATGCATATTGCAAAAAAGAGTGTCGCCACCCTCTGGCGGAATATTAATAGCGTGCAGCATAGTCATTAAAGACGGCACATCATGGTATGATTTATCAGTATGCCAGTAGTAGTTCCCGTCTGTATGAGGTGCGACAGTTGGTCTTCCTGTGGAACTATCAACATTTGTTACGGTATGAACGATTGGAAGTCGCTGGCCATTAGGAAGTCTTCCTACATGCCCTTCAATTTCACCAAAATTCCTTGTGAAAGTTTCTTGCTGTATTTTTGACAGGCTTTGTGCTCGAAAGATCAACACATGGTGCCTTATCAATGCTTCCATTATCTCTTTTAGCACAGGCTTTGTAAGTGGGTTTTGCAGGTTAACATTCAGGATCTCAGCTCCCGCAACATCGCTTACTTTTTTAATGTTGATTTCGTGTATGGCATGTTTATGATTTCCAGAGGTTTGCAGAGACCCGTTAGCTTTGTGCATGTGTTTCTCTCCATAATCTAAATAGATTAAAGTTATTCGAGTTTGCAGATCGCCAAAGTTGATTTAAGTTGATTTAAATAGTCCAGGACATTGCTTAACATGTATTTGTAGCAAGCGTGCAGGTATAGTCCAGTTTTTCGATACATTTTTGGAGAAAACATTATGAAGATGATCTTTCTAGGTAAGTACACCGCCAATGCACTTGGGGGTTTAATAGCCGGTTCTGATCGTAAGGCGGCTGTAGAGACCTTACTCAAGCAAATAGGGGGAACTTTAGAAGACATGATGTTCACTCGTGGTGAGTATGATATTGTTGTCGTTGCAAGCGCTCCGGATGGAACNAGTATACCAGGCGTAACGGCTGCTCTCAGAGCCAGTGGGGCGTTTGAAAAGGCAATAGCTTTAGAAGAGCTAGACATGCAGGATGTCATCGCCACAGCTCAAAAAATATCGGCAGCATATAAACCGGCTGGCTAATAATACCGATCAGCTAGTCGCTTTATGGCATCTGATAGCCCGGTGTTGATTTAGATAAGGTGATTTCTTCCTCGGTCATTTCCTCTTCTATATCCTCAAAAAGCGGGGAAGACAGATAGCGCTCTCCGGTATCAGGCAGCATGCAAAGGATTGTTGACCCGGGTTTTGCNGCTCTGGCTATATCTATAGCCACAGCGAAAGAAGACCCNCCTGAAACACCGGTAAGTATACCCTCTGACACAGCTAGTTTTTTTGCCCATTCTATTCCAGCTGTACCCGCAACGGGCACTAATTNGTCATAAAACTTTTTATCTATGGCTTCCTGCAGAACAAGAGGTATAAAATCGGGAGTCCACCCTTGAATTGGATGCGGCTCCCAAGCTGGGTGGCTGTGTGCCGGNGAACCATTTTCAGTTCGGCCTTGTTGGTCGCCACTGCCGACGATTTGAGCATTTTCTGGCTCGGATAGAATTATTTTTACCTTGGGCATCTTGTCTCTAAGAACACGAGCCACGCCGGTTACTGTACCGCCGGTACCGTAACCAGTCACAAAGAAATCTAGTTTTTGCGACTGGAAGTCNGATAAAATCTCCTGTGCGGTCGTGCGCTCATGTATATCCGCATTATCTGGAGTTTCAAATTGACTAGCTAGGAACCATCCATTTTTGTCTGCTAGCTCCTTGGCTTTTTTATACATCCCAAAGCCTTTTTCCGCCCTAGGAGTAAGCAACACTTTNGCCCCAAGGAAGCGCATCAATTTCCGCCGTTCTATTGAAAAACTATCGGCCATGGTGATTACAAGAGGATAGCCTTTAGCTGCGCAGACCATAGCCAAGCCAATCCCTGTATTGCCGCTAGTGGCTTCAATTACTGTTTGCCCTGGTTTAAGTTCCCCCCTTTTCTCTGCCTCTTCGATGATGCTTATTGCCAGCCTGTCCTTTACTGATCCAGCAGGATTGAAAAACTCTGCTTTTACGTAAAGNTTTACGTGATCGGGACCTAGAGAATTCACTTTTATGCAGGGGGTATTGCCAATTGTGTCAACTACAGATTGGTATAACTCACCTCGGCCAGTTGTAACTCGTGCATTTTTTGTTGCCATAGTTTCCACCTCTGGTGTTATTTTTAAAGCTCTGATACGCGGGAAATTTTAATGCAAATCTTTTATTATTTACAGCGGGCTGGAAAAATAAAAAATACCGTTCANGNATATNTNAATAATAGAAAAATATGACTTAATTTNAGAGACTGTAAAANNTTAAAAAACTTAGGAAGTATGGGAAATATTGGAGCGGGCGATGAGATTCGAACTCACGACATTCTCGTTGGCAACGAGATGCTCTACCACTGAGCTACGCCCGCATGCTAGATTTGTNACAACTAATAGCGGTTGCGTGGGATAATACCCGTTGCTTTTAACTTTGCAAGTATTGGTTGATAATAGTTGTCAAAAACTTTTTAGTTCTCCACACACGGAGATTTTNCATGGCAAAGCCAGTGAGGGGTTTAAATTGGAAGCCTACGATAAAAAAGATGATCAAGAAAAATTTACACAGGAGGAAATCAAGTCCGATAAAGTTTTTAAACGTCTAGAGCAGTTGAATATTTATACAACCACTTACAATCATCCTCCGCTTTTCACGGTTGAGGATTCAAAAAAATTGAGGGGTGACCTGCCTGGNACACACTGTAAAAATTTATTNTTACGGGCNAAAAAAAATGAAATGTGGCTTATCGTTTGCAGAGAAGACTTAAAAATTGATTTAAAGGGTTTGGGGCAGAAACTTGGCGGGAGCCGCTTGTCGTTTGGCAGTCCAGAAAGGTTATTAAATTTTTTGGGAGTGATGCCCGGCTCAGTGTCTCCCTTTGCGCTTATTAATGATAAAGAGAACGTAGTCAAAGTAGTTTTAGATAAAGACATGATGGAAGGCTCTTTATTGAATTTCCATCCATTAACAAACGAAAAAACAACAGCGATTAAACCCGATGATTTAGCAAAATATATAAGCTCTTGCGGCCATAACTTTGAAATTTTAGATCTAAATTAAAAATTGACACGAACCTTGTTCGCCGGCAATTAAACGCCATATTATTAACACAAGAGTTTCTCAGGGAGGAAAACGGGTATGGATATCGAAAGCAATGCTGCAAATGGAGAGGNTGGAAGCGAGTATATTAAAAACTCTTCGACAGCTGCATTTATGGCTGATGTTATAGAGGCTTCNGCCACAACCCCAATTATTGTTGACTTTTGGGCTCCTTGGTGTGGACCTTGTAAGCAGTTGGGTCCTGTTTTGGAAAAAGTAGTGCGAGAGTCGGNCGGAGCAATAAAGTTGGTCAAAATCGATATCGATGAGAACCCCGAAATAGCTCAGCAACTGAGAGTTCANTCTATTCCTGCTGTATTTGCGTTTAAGGATGGGCAGCCGGTTGACGGTTTTGCTGGCGCTCTTCCAGAAAGCCAGATTAGGGAATTTGTTAAGAAGTTGACCGGAGGGGCCGCGGGTGACTCGCCGGTNGCCGANGCACTAGATGCAGCGGAAGCTATGCTAAGCGAGGAGAACTTCGACGCTGCANGCGGGTTATTTAANCAGATACTCCAGCATGATCCATCAAGCATTAGAGGTATAACGGGTNTTTGTAAAACGCTAGTCGCGCTTGATAAATTAGATGAAGCCCAGGAAATANTNGATGGTTTATCAGATGAACAGAAGAAAGAGCCTGAAATAAAAAGTGTGTTGAGCCAACTGGACTTGGCATTGGCCAGTGGTGAAACAGGTGATTTAGCCGAACTTAAGCTCTTGGTTGAGGCTGATCCAAAAAACCTCGGCGCAAAGTTTGATTTAGCTATGGCCTTATACGCTGCAGGCGATAGTGAAGGGGCAGTTGATCATCTATTGGAAAGCATAGCTATGAACCGGGCCTGGAATGATGAAGCAGCAAGGAAACAATTAGTAAAATTGTTTGGGGCATTTGGACAAACGGACCCATTAACAATAGACGCGCGAAAGCGATTATCTTCCATATTATTTTCATAGTTGTTGCAGATTCCAAAAGCGTACTCTAGGAGAGAAAATGGTCCAGTCGGGATTTTCGATAGATTTCAATAAACTGCCAAAAACGCTGCCGATTTTTCCTCTAGAAGGTGTGCTTCTCTTACCTCATGGAAGACTGCCGCTAAATATTTTTGAGCCGCGATATCTGGCTATGACTGATGATGCTCTCTCGACCGACCGTTTGATTGGTATTATACAACCGGCAAGCTCAAACACTCAGGAAACACCAAGCCCGGTATTCAAAACAGGTTGTGCTGGACGGATAACGGCATTTTCTGAGACGGAAGATGGCAGATATCTTATCACTTTGTCTGGCTTGATAAGATTTGACGTAGGTGAAGAAATTCCAACTACTGGTGGGTATAGAAGGATAGTCCCTGACTGGGATCCATACAAAAAAGATTATTTNNAGACCGAAGACTTTTCTTTTAGTAAAGACCGTTTGCTGGGCGCTTTAAAAAAATATTTTGAGAGGAAGGCAATAGACGCTGATTGGGAAACAATTAATAAAATGGATAATGTCCGATTAGTTACTACCTTAGCTATGATTTGTCCTTTCGATCCACCAGAACAGCAGGCATTATTGATGGCAAGGGATATAGTAGAGAGAGCGGAAACCATAATTTCCTTACTAGAAATTTCCACGCATGATGTTAGTGAGGCTGGCGATGTCCGACACTAATTATAAAAATCCAAACTTATCATCAGAAAAGGGCGAAAATAGAGAACAAAAGATGGTTGATCCCAAGCTTCTTGAAATCTTGGTTTGCCCCTTATCCAAGTCTCCTCTAGTTTATGATAAGACGGCAAACGAACTGATAAGTAAAAGTGCNGGTTTGGCCTTCCCAATTCGAAATGGCGTACCTATTCTTCTAATTGATGAAGCGCGTCAATTAGAGGAAAGGGATTTTATTTGATGTTTTCTCGGACACGAAGATTTAGATAGATTAATCGCGATGGATGGAAATAATCGATATGAGCCTTGGCCTCAGGAAATCCGAGTCTGTGAAGAGGGGGCAATGCTATCGCTTAGTTTTGACAATGGAGAGAAACTTTCAATATCAGCAGAATTATTAAGAGTTGAAAGTCCATCAGCGGAAGTCCAAGGTCACGGACCTAATGAAAAAACAATTCTATCTGGGAAGCAGGGTATTATGATTTTAGCAGTCGAGCAAGTTGGCAACTATGCANTAAAAATACGCTTTGACGATGCGCATGATACGGGAATTTACTCATGGAAATACCTATATAGTTTAGGGAAAAAGAAAGAAGAGATATGGGATAAATATCTCGAGCAACTTTCAAAAAAAGGATTGAGCCGGAGCAAGACTNCTTAAAATTGTGGGTTTTTATAATTTNAAGTCAGTCTCCGTAATTAGGCAGGGTCCCCTCAAGCAAACTCGGTATTTTTCCTGCCTGCCCCATGGCCTCTCTCATAAATATTCGTTTCAACGGACCGGCCCTATTTACAGCGGACAAACCAAACCCTCTAAGCGCTTTTATTGAAAAAGAACTATTAGAAAAAAGGCGGTTTAAACCATCCGTCGCTGCAATTAAGGACATGTTGTCGACAAGACGCGAGGATTGAAACCGTCGTAAAACTTCATGATCACCAATATCCATTCCGGCATACTGTGCGTGCGCTAATTTGTCAATTAGATGAGCAATATCTCTNAGGCCTAAATTTAGCCCCTGACCAGCGATAGGATGTATCCTGTGTGCGGCGTCGCCTACCAACACGAGCCGATTTTTTATCAAGTTTCCGGAATAAATTAATGACAACGGGTACATTGCTCGCGAGCCAATTAGGGAGAGTTTGCCAAGGCAATTATCTATTCTTAAGCTAGCTCCTCGGAGGAAATCTTCTGTCGTCAAATTGACTAAATCATTTGCTATAGCACTTTTTTCTGTCCAAACTACNGAAGATCTTTGATTGGTCATTGGCAAAAAAGCGATAGGCCCGCCCGGTAAGAAACGTTCGTGCGCAATACCATGATGGGGTATTGTGTGATTTACCGTGAAAACAATACTTNTCTGTTCATAATCTAGTCTAGTTGTTTTCATGCCGGATAATGTGCGGATGTGGCTATTGGCCCCGTCTGCAGCAACTAGAAGGCGACCACCAAGCGATCTTCCGTCGGATAACTCTAGGCGAATGAGGGTTTGGCTATCAGAAAAACTGCTTATAGGATGATCGAATAGAAGATGCACGTTCGACGAAGTTTCAATGGCATCGATAAGTGTTGTCTTGATAATTTCGTTTTCAATAATATAGCCCATAGGCTGATTATCAGCGTCTGCATGACTGTAATGTACAAAGCCTCGGGTATTTTTTTCGGAAACCCTAATATCCAAAATAGGTTCGGCATCTCCTTTTAGCAGATCCCATATACCCAAAGTGTCTAGCATGACTTTACTGCTTGCAGATATTGCGGACGTACGTTGATCTCCGGTGCTTGTTTTCAAGAGTTTTAAAGAGCTTCTTTCAACCACTGCAATATTAAGATTTAATTTCGCCAAGGCTAAAGCGGCGGTTAGTCCAATCAGACCACCACCCAGAACTATACAATCGAATTGTTTTAAAGCCATTTTGATTTTTCCTGCGGGATCAACAAGTTTAACCTACGCCAATATAAAACTCCTTAGACTGCGGTTAAAGGCCTTGAGGATGCTTTTAATCATTTTGTTATTTGCCTATGAAATTCCAAGAGCTATTAAATTAAAGGTTTTAACTTTTCGTCATATAATTATGCGCCAATCCTTTAAAATTACATTAATATTGTCGCTTAACCAATTATAATATATAATTGTTTTGTTTTTCTGCTTAACTTTGACGGCTTTAATATGTTGAACCCTAATTTATCAACACTTAATCAGTATACCTTCGCCCGGCTTGGGCAGATATTAGACGACATCGCGCCTATTTCAAATTATGAACCAATTTTATTTTCTTTGGGCGAGCCACAAAAACCTACGCCTAAAATTTTGAGCAAAACTATTGCAGAAAATGATCATTTGTGGAACAGATACCCACCCCCTAACGGCGACAAAGATTTCCGGGCTGCGGCGGTTTCTTGGCTTAATCGGCGATATAAACTTCCAACTGACTTCCTCGACGCTGACGTGAATATCATGCCTGTTCCAGGAACTAGGGAGCCACTTTACCAAATAGGCTTTATTTGTGTTCCTCCAGAAAAAAATGGACAGCGTCCGGCTGTATTAATGCCTAACCCTTTCTATCACGTTTATCAAGGTGCAGCGATGGCAGGTGGAGCTGAAGCAGTTTATCTGCCTGCAGAGCCTGAAAATAATTTTTTCCCGTGTCTTGAAGACCTATCCATGGATCTCTTGCAAAGAACTGCGATTTTTTTTCTATGCAGCCCCGCAAATCCGCAAGGAACTGTGGCTGATAAGATATATTTAAAAAAGCTTATCGAACTGGCTCGAGAATACGATTTTATAGTAGCTTTTGATGAATGCTATTGTGAGATTTACCGGGATGACCCACCTTTAGGTGGTTTACAGGTGTGTTCTGAATTAGGATTAGATCTAGCAAATGTCTTATCCTTTAACTCGTTATCAAAAAGATCTAGCGCGCCTGGATTAAGGTCAGGCTTTATCGCTGGAGACCCAAAAATAATTAGACGTTACGGTCAATTTGTCACGTTTGGCGGCGCGCCGATACCGTTGCCTATTCTACATGCTTCGACAGCTTTATGGAGTGACGATAGTCACGTGGCTGAAAATCGTAATTATTATAATAGAAACTTTGAAATCGCGGCTCAAATACTTGGTCCTCATCTTGATATTAACATTCCGCCTGCAGGTTTTTTTCTTTGGTTGGACGTCGGTGATGGTGAAGCAGTTGCAAAGAAGCTTTGGGAGAAGGCGGCTATTAAAACAGTTCCTGGTGAACTTATGGGACGGGATGGCGTCAATGGTAAAAATCCAGGTAAACCTTATTTGCGGATAGCCCTCGTCTACGAGCCGAAGGTAACTGAATTGGGATTAACCAGAATGGTTAAAACGTTGTTTGGATAACTAAAAGAACAACGAATGAAAAGGGAAAACAGTATGGCATTAAGTGAAAGAGGAATGTCGAAACGATTTTGGCCAGAAAACGCCACTAGATTCTTCAGGCGAAGAGCTATGGAAACGCTTGGTTTGTGTTTATTGACAGTAATGTTTTTATTCGTGCTAGCAAATTTGACATACAATGCCGCAGACACTTCGTTTAATACTAGTGGTTCGTCTGAAATAACAAATTTATTGGGATCAGTAGGTGCGATCGTAGCGGACACTTCACTTCAAGGCTTTGGCCTAGCTAATATAGCGGTCATTGTGGCTTTGGGCGTATGGGGCCTTCGGTTGGTTTCTCAACGAGCAATTCACCACATAATACCGCGCCTGTTCTGCCTGTTGATTGCTACAGGAATGTTGGCGGCCTCATTTGCTGCATTGCCACCCCCAAATATTTGGCCATTACATACAGGATTGGGTGGTGTGACCGGATGGATGCTCCTTCAACAATTAGCAAGAGTTGAGGAAGCTTTTAATTTAAATGCGAACTTATTGGTGGTAGCGGTAGGTTTAATGGGTCTGACGGCTTTGCTCTGGTGCTTAGGCATAAAAGCACGGGAATATATGTTTCTTGCAAAAGCATTGCATCAAAAATTAAGTTTCCTTATTGCCATAAGCGCTAAAATGGTATCCTTAAGTGCGCGAATACTGAACTTTTTCTCGGGCAATCTGAAATCAAAAAGTAAAANCTTTTTGAAAACCAAAGGTCGACTAGAACCAACCTTTGTTAGTAATGGCTCTGCACAGAATCCCGAAAAGCAGCAACATTTGNGCGAAAAAGGTAAAAATGACGGTTTGAGGCTGGAAGTCAATCCTAACAGGATTNCAAAAAGTTTTTCAGATACCCCCTCTTCATTGAGAGTTAAACGAAAAATAAAAGACAAAAAACAAAACGAACAGGTCTCCTTGAATTTAACTCAAGAGGGTGAATACCAGTTTCCTGTTTTGGATCTTTTGTCTATGCCAAATAAAATATCCGTTAATGCCCCTGAAAAATCTGCTCTAGAGGCAAATGCAAAATTACTTGAGTCAGTTCTCCAGGATTTTGGCGTAAAGGGAGAAATNGTTCAGNTACGAACTGGTCCAGTNGTTACTTTATATGAGCTAGAGCCCGCGCCAGGAACAAAATCATCTCGGGTCATAGGTCTGGGCGATGATATTGCTCGTTCTATGAGCGCTGTATCGGTCAGGGTAGCAGTTGTTCCCGGTCGAAATGTGATAGGGATTGAATTACCAAATCAAGATAGAGAAATGGTTTTTCTGAGGGAATTATTTCAGTCCCCGGAGTACGCGGAGGCCAAAGATAAACTGCCTATAGCCCTTGGCAAAGATATTAGCGGGAGCCCGGTTGTTGTAGATCTGGCAAGAATGCCTCACCTTCTGATAGCAGGTACTACTGGGTCAGGAAAATCGGTAGCAGTGAATACGATGATATTATCGCTTCTGTACCAAATGACCCCGGAACAATGTCGAATGATCATGATTGATCCAAAAATGCTTGAGCTGTCTATTTACGATAATATTCCACATCTTTTGAGCCCAGTTGTAACAGATCCAAAAAAAGCGGTGGTAGCGTTGAAATGGACGGTTCGGGAAATGGAAAGCCGATACCGAGCTATGTCTAAACTTGGTGTGAGAAATATTGATGGCTACAATGCTCGTCTTGAGCAAGCACGCAGGAAAGGCGAGGTTCTGAAACGACGTGTTCAAACAGGCTTTGACGGCGAGACAGGCAGGCCTGTGTTTGAAGATCAACCGTTTGATTTGACGCCATTGCCATTCATTGTGGTAATCATTGATGAAGTAGCTGACTTAATGTTGGTAGCTGGTAAAGACATTGAAGGTGCTGTTCAGCGGTTAGCGCAAATGGCACGTGCGGCAGGCATACATGTTATAATGGCGACGCAGCGACCGTCTGTAGATGTAATAACAGGGACTATTAAAGCGAATTTTCCTACAAGAATCAGCTTTCAAGTAACTTCAAAAATAGACAGCCGTACAATTTTAGGCGAGCAAGGCGCCGAGCAGCTTCTAGGCCAAGGAGACATGTTACATATGGCGGGGGGAGGAAAAGTTACTAGAGTTCATGGGCCGTTTGTGTCAGACGAAGAAGTAGAAGATGTTGTACAGCATCTTAAAAGGCAGGGTGAGCCTGAATTCAACGACTCAATCACGGAGGAAGATCATGTTGGTGACCCTCTTTCCGAATATGGATTAGGCATAGGAGAAAAGGAAGATAGCGGCGATGAGTTATACGATCAGGCTGTTGCAATAGTAGCCCGCGAACGGAAAGCCTCAACCAGTTTTATTCAACGTCATTTAAAAATTGGTTACAACAGAGCCGCAACTATTATTGAACGTATGGAAACAGAAGGTGTCGTGAGTGGCGCGAATCACGTTGGAAAACGGGATGTTTTGCTACCTGACCATTCTGAACTCTAAAAAAGCATCGTAGCTTCTATGGTCCCTAGATGATTAATAAGATTTTAAGCAGCCTGATAATTTCGAGTTTGCTTCTGTTCAGTAAGCCTTCGATATGTAAGGAAAAAAATGAAGACCTATTTGAAATAATGCGCATAGAGCAATATCTCAATGAAATTACAACACTGAAATCAAGCTTTATACAGATAAGCAATAATGACGAGAGGTTAGACGGAGAGCTTTNTATTAGTCGGCCTGGGCGGATTCGTGTTCAGTATGAGGCTCCTTCACCTATTCTTTTAGTAGCTAACGGTTCATATCTTGCGTATGTCGATTCAGAACTAGAGGAAGTCAGTTATATTCCTATCTCAGAAACCCCTTTAAGGGCATTAATTGCGCCAAAAATTGACCTGGATCGATTTTTTAAATTAGGAGAAGTAGAGCGTGGTTTAGGTACGCTGGCTATAACCCTTTTTGACTTGGAGGATAAAAACGCAGGATCATTCAGACTGCTTTTTGCTGATAGACCACTGCAATTGAAGCAATGGGTTTTAAAGGATACCGTAGGTACGACTGTCAAAATATCTCTTTTGGACATAGAGCGAGATACGGAGTTAGATGAAAAACTTTTTATCGTAGACCCAGATCTTTTTAATCGAGATGAGGATAAATAGCATCNTACTTTTTTAAGAAAGGTCTAGTAAGCAGTCGAACAAAGTTGGTATCAGTCTCGTTTTCGACTCCTATAGGAGCTTTAGGCNCACGCTCTCGGTAATTATTAGACTTAAAAATCCGATCCCAGCAACTTAGTATCGTCGAATAATTAGAGTCTGTATCTTTTTGATTNGCGTGATGGTGAGAGCCATGGATAGAAGGAGTAACGATAAACAAAGAAATATAAGTGTCCCAGTTTTTGGGAATTTTGATATTTGAATGATGAAAGCCAGATGACATTAGAACTAATATTTCAAANATCACGATCGAGGAAAACGAAATGTCAAACAAAATGATTACGATAACTCTAAAGCCGCTGGAGATTANGATTTCCCCAAAATGAAACCGGATAGAAGTTGTAACATCTAAGAACTGATCTAGGTGGTGGACTTCATGAAATCGCCAAAGGAAANGTATCTCGTGGTTTGCTCTATGCCACCAGTAAATGAGAAAGTCTAACAATAGTAAGTTAAAAGCCGTATCTAACCAAAAAGGAAAATTTGTTGGTCGCCAATTTATATTACTTTCACTAGCTAATTTAGCGAGAGGTAAAATAATTAACAATGATAGAAAGGAATTAAAGGCCCAAAGGCCAAAATTATTTAAGAGACGCGAACTTNNATTACTCATTTGAACAATAGGCTTAATTCGTTCAAATACAAAAAAAGAAATAAATGCNAAAAGGACGATCGATATCTTGTAATGTATCAATGTTTGCGTAAAGTCATCCATAGAGAANATATGGCAGTTCTATAATACTATGCCAAGTATCGAAGATAAANTTTCGTATTAAGTTTGCCGAGGTAAGAAGAANATGGAANAACGAGAAAAGCCTCCGGTAATCGGAATATCAGCGTGTCGAAGTGAGGAAGGTATCCATCCGTTCAATCGAGTCAGTGAGAAATATATTTTAGCCGTCCTTGAGCCTATTGGGGGTATCCCAGTTATTATTCCAGCAATTCAGGATACGAACCCTGAACCAGACTACTCGCATTGTATAGACGGTCTACTTTTGACTGGAAGTCCAAGTAATGTGAGGCCTTTGGAGTATGGCGGGAAACCGAGTGCGGAGGGAACTAAACATGACGCAGCCCGCGATAATACGATGATCCCTCTGATAAGAGCATGCCTGCAAAAAAAAATTCCTGTCCTCGGCCTTTGTCTTGGCATCCAAGAATTAAATGTTGCTTGTGGGGGAACACTTCACCAACGNATTTTTGANCTTGAAAATAGGTTNGATCATCGAATGCGACGGGATGTCGACGATCATACAAAACGCTACCGCCCTGCACACAACATAACGATTTCTGACGGTGGATTACTGAATAAAATAACGGGAGAAGAAGAAGTGAATGTGAATTCACTCCACGCACAAGGCATTGATAAAATTGGAAATGGGTTAGTAATAGAGGCAGTTGCGCCAGACGGCATCATAGAAGCCCTCAGCTTAAAGAGTCGTGATCAGTTTGCGCTNGGTGTGCAGTGGCATCCAGAGTGGCCAAGACCAATAAATTCTTTTAACGAGAAAATATTTAAATATTTTGGTAAGGCTTGCCAGTTTTATGCAGAAAGTAAAAAACCTTGATTTTTTAGGGCTTTAGGCTACACGGTCACCCTTCTTTATGGTTGCTGCGCGGTTATCTACCCCTGGAAGCATTTTACCTGGGTCGCGGGTAACGACAAGGTCAATAACAGTTGGGCAGTCCTTATTATTTAATCCTTTAGAAATAGCGTTCCTTATTTCATTGGGGTCTTCAACCCTTATACCTTTGCATCCAAGCGCTTCGGCAGTGCTTGCATAATTTGTTTCCGCTAAATCACTAGACTGATACGCACCTTCACCATACATAAGGTGCTGTAGCGCTTTCACATAACCGGAAGCGGCATTATTAACAACAATAATGGTAAAAGCCAAATTCATTCTCCTAGCAGTTTCTAATTCCCCCAAGGTCATATTAAACCCGCCATCACCTGTAATAGATACAACTGGACCTGCCTCTGCTAGGCTAGCGCCCATTGCACCGGGAAGACCATACCCTATCGAAGCAAAGCCTCTGTCTGGGAGAAATCCGCGCCCGGCCTTTTTTGTATCAAATAATAAACCTCCCCAATGAGCGGCAAAGCCACCATCTGCAACCAGGATAGCGTCCCTAGGAAGAATTAAATTCAGTTCATTCATCAACCGGGCCATATTTATAGGCACTTCCTCAGAATTTAGNCTTGGCGCCACTGACTTTCGCCACTCCTCCATTTTTTCTGCAACGTGGGAACAATAATTAGTTCGCAAGTCTAACTGGCGTTTGGCATCATTACTCATAGCTAGATCTAATTCTTCTATCGTTTCTCTCGCATCCCCCCAAAGGCTCACATCTGGCTGGAGGGTGCGGCCAATTTCTTCAGCCATTACCTCGATATGTATTAATGGAATGTTATTAGGCGGCAGCGTAAATCGTTTTGTGGCTATTTCGCCTAGCTTGCATCCAATGACCAGCAGGCAGTCGCTGTTTTCGATAAGGTTATTGGCGATACGATCATATCGGCCAAATANCCCTGCGTTGAGCTGGTTGGTGCAGGCTATAGCGCCTTTGCCTGTCATGGTGTGAGCNACGGGAATTCCATATTTTTCAGCAAATTTTTCGAGGGTATTTGTTNCGTCGCTAATATGTATACCGCCCCCAGCAAGAATTAGAGGAGACTTTGATTTTTCAAGCATTTTTACNGCTTCCAAAATAGAGCTTTGNGAGGGCCGCATCCTCATTGCAGGCGCAGACTGATAATTTTGGATCACATCGAGTTCTTCGGAATTAAAAGGGTATGTCGCGTGGCAAANATCTTCTGGTATATCTAGNACAACAGGGCCAGGCCTTCCAGAAGTCGCTACTTGAAACGCTCGGCGAACTAGTTCTGGCAGTCGTTCTATCATTTCNACTCTTATTAGTTCTTTTNCAGCGGGTCTCAGTATCTCAATTTGTCGACTTTCTTGCGTCATATTTTTCCAGGAATGAAGNCNGTGGCTATTCCCCACAACCGCAACCAATGGTGTACCCGCGTTCAGTGCTTCCACAAGGCCCGTTACCAAATTAGTGGCGCCTGGTCCGAGAGTAGCGTCAACAACCCCAACGCGCTGGGTGATTTTTGCATAGGCGTCAGCTGCGAAAACCCCGCTTCTTTCATCGTTGATTAGGGAGTGTGTCAAACCNAGTCGCCGTGCNGCATCATAAAAAGGAAGTAACTGGAACCCGCCCATCCCAAACATAGGACCAATGCCTTGCGCGCGTAGGAGNCGCGCAATCGCCTCTCCTCCTGTCATTTCGTTGGAATCAGCCATTTTCGAGATGCTCCTAGTAAAATAATCAAGGTTGGACAGCCAGTTGGTATCACCTAACGGCTATGGGTGATTACAATAACAACTTGATGGTAAAAAAGAGAGCAAAATTTTAGTAAATAACTAACGGCAGGTTACTGCCGGACGACCATCATTTTCTTTATTTCAGCAATTGCTTTAGCTGGATTTAGTCCTTTTGGACATGTNTTTGTGCAATTCATTATGGTATGGCAACGATACAAGCGAAAAGGGTCCTCCAAATTATCCAGACGCTCGCCGGTGTATTCGTCACGAGAGTCTGCTATCCAACGATAAGCTTGAAGAAGGATCGCTGGTCCAAGATATCTATCTCCGTTCCACCAATAACTTGGGCATGATGTTGAACAACTAAAGCACAAGACGCATTCCCACATCCCGTCTAACTTAGCTCTTTCATCAACTGATTGTCGGCGCTCCGTATCAGGTGGGGGTGGGGTCTTTGTTTTCAGCCAAGGCTCTATCGATTCTAATTGAGCGTAGGCTGTCGATAGATCTGGAACTAGATCCTTTATTACCTCCATATGGGGTAGGGGGTATATTTTTACATCTCCGCTAACTTCATCTATAGGTTTTAGACATGCCAGTGTATTTGTTCCGTCAATATTCATAGCACAGGAACCGCAGATACCCTCTCGGCAAGACCGGCGGAAAGCTAGAGTAGTATCGACTTCATTTTTGATTTTTATTAGAGCGTCAAGTACCATTGGGCCACAATCTTCCAGATCAATTTCGTAAGTATCTACCCGCGGATTTTCCTCTCTGTCTGGATCATACCTATAGACCTTAAATGAGCGCGAGTCTGAAGCACCTTCTGGGGCTTTGTGAGTNTGCCCTATTTCAACTTTAGAGTTTGCTGGTAANGAAAATTCNGCCATTTGTGTTNNTCATTCCTTTATAGTGANTTNCGGTCNTACANCCTCAGTAAACCCGGGCAGNAGGTGGTATAGGTTCNATCTCGTTAGATAGGGGATTTTGGTGAACATCTCTGTAAAGTACNCTATATTNGTTTTTGTTATCCAACCACATGCAAGTATGCTTCATCCAGTTTTCGTCATCTCTATCTGGGAAATCTTCATGTGCATGTGCGCCACGGCTCTCCTTTCGCAAATCCGCTGAGGTTAGTGTGACGATGGCCTGTCCCATTAAATTATCGAGTTCCAGAGCTTCTACCAGGTCCGAATTCCATATTAAAGAGCGATCGCTGACTGAGATGTCTGGCATAGACCCTGCTATTTCCATAATATTTTTAACGCCGGCTTCGAGCGTTTCAGTGTCACGAAATACTGCTGCATGTCGTTGCATTGAAAGCTGCATATCATGTCTTATTTCTGAGGCTTTTTTCGAACCCGAAGCATTTCTTAGTTTATCCAAACGTTCAAGGGCGAAGTCTCCAGCGTCGCCTGAAAGAGGTTTGTGAGCAGCGCCCGGTGAAACGGTTTCTGCCGCTCGATAGGCGGCGGCGCGGCCAAAAACGACAATATCAAGCAAACTATTAGTACCCAACCGGTTAGCACCATGTACGGATACACAAGCAGCTTCNCCAATCGCCATTAGTCCAGGGCATACTCTATTTGGATCACCCGATGAAGGAGCAAGNACCTCGCCATGATAATTTGTTGGTATGCCCCCCATATTATAATGAACTGTTGGCATGATTGGTATCGGTTCCCTCGTGACATCAACGCCAGCAAACACCTTTGCTGTCTCAGAAATACCAGGNAATCTCAGNGCCAGCACGTCGGGATCGATGTGTTCNAGGTGGAGATTAATATGATCATTTTTTGGGCCAACGCCCCTACCCTCATTAATTTCTATTGTCATTGACCGGCTGACGACATCTCTGGATGCCAGGTCTTTGGCNGTGGGAGCGTACCGTTCCATAAATCGTTCGCCCTCTGAATTTGTTAGATAACCGCCTTCCCCTCTAGCGCCTTCTGTTATTAGGCACCCTGCCCCATAAACCCCGGTGGGATGGAATTGAACGAATTCCATATCTTGCAATGGTAAACCAGCGCGAAGGACCATACCATTCCCATCCCCCGTGCAAGTATGTGCCGAAGTACACGAGAAATATGCCCTGCCATATCCGCCGGTGGCTAAAACAGTTTGATGTGCCCTAAATCTATGGATTGTGCCGGTCGCTAAATCCATTGCCATAACACCTCGGCAGGCACCTTCTTCGTCCATTATAAGATCAAGGGCGAAATATTCGATAAAAAATTCGGCATTATTAGCCAGGCATTGTTGATATAGCGTGTGCAGGATGGCGTGACCTGTTCTATCTGCCGCCGCGCACGCCCGCTTGGCCATCCGCTTACCATTATCCAAGGTGTGTCCGCCGAAAGGGCGCTGATATATTTTCCCCTCTTCAGTGCGGGAGAACGGAACACCGTAGTGTTCGAGCTCAATGACTGCAGGGATTGCGTTTCTGCACATATACTCTATAGCATCTTGGTCTCCAAGCCAGTCTGAGCCTTTGACAGTGTCATACATGTGAAACTGCCAGTTGTCGCCCTCGCCCATATTATCTAAAGCTGCCCCAACTCCACCCTGAGCCGCAACAGTGTGACTGCGAGTTGGAAAAACTTTTGTAATACAGGCAGTTTTCAGTCCTTCTGCGGTCATGCCAAGTGTTGCGCGTAGTCCAGCTCCTCCGGCCCCGACAACAACTACGTCATAGGTATGATCGATTATTTCATAGGATGTCATATTATTTTACCTCTATAAAGCGAGCTTCAAAATTGAAAAGATCGCAACTACTCCCAGCGTTATTCCAACAAACTTTAAGCAAATCAGAAGTCCAAACTTCCATTTCTCTTTATGAATATAGTCTTCTATCACAACTTGGACACCCAGAACCGAGTGATAAATCATCGTTGCAACAAATAAAATCATGAAAATAGCAATAATTGGTGATGAAAACCATTGGGTGACTTCACCGTGATCTGCTCCAACTATGCTAATTATAGAAATAGAAAACCAAAGGGTTAAGGGTATAAGAGCAACTGCTGTTAACCTCTGCATCCACCAGTGGTGCGATCCTTCTTTAGCTGATCCTAAACCGCGAACTCTTGCTAGGTGTGTTTTCATGTCATTATCTGTCATCAAATTAGACCTTAAATCAGATAGNGATACCGATTATCCAAGCGGCCGCTGTCAAAATTATAGAGCCTGCGACCGTTGCGTAACCAGACTTGTANACGGTGCTCAATTCAAATCCAAANCCNGCATCCCAAAACAAATGTCGAATGCCATTGCATAGATGGTAGAAGAGCGCCCATGTAAAACCTAGCAGAACGAGCTTCCCAAACCAACTTGTTACTAAGGAATTCNCCATATTGAAGTAGTTCTCACCAGCCGCGGCGGCAANNATCCAAGTAATTANCAAAATTATCCCAAAAGACAGTCCAATGCCCGTGGCTCGATGTGTTATAGATAGCACAGACGTTAATTGTGGCCGGTAGACTTGCAGATGCGGCGAAAGTGGCCGATTTGAGCTATTCATATATTTCCCCTAGAGTACTCATTAAAGTTTGCTGACTTATGAGCAACAAACACATCATAAGTCGTTATAGCTAAATTTTTAAGGACGTTCAATGCTAGCAGACAGATGTTATAATCTAAATTTCAACCTGTTAAATAAAGGAGTTGCTTGAACTCGCTTATCTGAAGATATTAAATCAAATGATTGTGAGGACAATTCCTATTATTCAAAAATGGTTTAGCGTTAGGGAGAGTTTTGATGACCGAAGATAGCCTTATAAAGGTAACCGATGAAGCTAAGCGCACGGCGTTAATCGATAACCAAAAGTATCTTCAAGAGTATCAACGCTCGATAAAAAATCCGGAAGAATTCTGGGCAGAACATGGGAAGCGGATAGATTGGATAAAGCCCTATACCAAGATCAAAGATGTTTCCTACGCGGAACAAGATTTGCACATTAAATGGTTTTATGATGGGACACTTAACGTCTCATCAAATTGCCTCGACCGTCACCTCGAGACCAGAGCTGATCAGACCGCAATAATTTGGGAGGGAGATGATCCCAAAGAGGATAAGAAGATAAGCTTTAAAGAACTGCATGCTGAGGTTTGCAAATTTGCAAATGGGCTTAAGGAGTTAGGCGTAAAAAAGGGTGACCGCGTAACAATTTATATGCCCATGATACCGGAGGCGGCTGTTGCAATGCTTGCCTGTGCCCGTATAGGAGCCATCCACTCGGTGGTTTTTGGAGGGTTTTCCCCTGANGCCTTGGCTGGACGTATTCAGGATTGCGATAGTAGTTTGATCATAACGGCTGANGANGGTATTNGNGGCGGAAAGTCTATTCCGTTAAAAGCTAACACTGATGCAGCGCTGCGCTTATGCCCAATGTGTAATACGGTCGTGGTAGTAAAGCGTACAGGCGGAAANGTAGANTGGATCGAAGGCAGGGATTATTGGTACCATGATATTACCTCGACCCAATCACAAGAATGTGAGCCAGAGGAAATGAGCGCTGAGGACCCGCTGTTTATCCTGTATACCTCAGGTTCAACAGGTAAGCCAAAAGGGGTGATGCATACATCTGGCGGCTATTTAGTTTACGCTTCAATGACCCATGAGTATGTGTTTGATTACAAGGATNGAGAAGTTTATTGGTGCACAGCCGACGTGGGATGGGTGACTGGNCATTCATATATTTTATANGGACCTCTGGCAAATGGCGCGACGACCTTAATGTTTGAAGGTGTCCCAAATTATCCTAATTCGAGCCGTTTTTGGGATGTTTGTGACAAGCATAAAGTATCTATTTTTTATACAGCACCCACCGCTCTTAGAGCATTGATGAGAGAAGGTGAAGACCCTGTAAAAGCTACAAGCCGGAAATCCTTNCGGCTCCTGGGATCTGTCGGTGAACCCATTAACCCCGAAGCATGGCTCTGGTATTACAANGTAGTAGGCGATTCTAGATGTCCAATTGTCGACACTTGGTGGCAAACTGAAACTGGTGGAATTCTAATAACGCCGCTTCCTGGAGCCACTGATTTAAAACCGGGATCAGCGACACGGCCATTTTTTGGCGTAGAACCAATAATAGTTGATGCTGANGGAAAAGTTTTAGACGGTNCAACCACAGGAAATCTCTGCTTAGCNGACAGTTGGCCTGGGCAAATGCGTACTGTNTATGGTGACCATGATAGGTTTTTTCAGACTTATTTCGCTACGTTTCCAGGCCGTTATTTTACTGGTGATGGCTGNAGGCGAGACGAAGATGGATACTATTGGATCACNGGGCGTGTAGATGACGTCATAAATGTTTCGGGCCACAGAATGGGGACAGCTGAAGTAGAGTCTGCGCTCGTTGCTCACTCGCTAGTGGCTGAAGCTGCCGTCGTAGGCTATCCTCATGAGATAAAGGGGCAAGGCATATATGCGTATGTGACACTTAATGTTGGCGTTAACCCTGATGAGGAGTTGCGGAAAGAGTTAGTCCAATGGGTCCGGAAGGAAATAGGACCTATCGCAAGTCCCGATTTAATTCAATGGGCTCCCAGCCTTCCAAAGACGCGCTCTGGAAAGATAATGCGTAGAATACTTCGAAAAATTGCTGAAAATGATTTTGGATCATTAGGTGATACGTCAACGCTAGCNGAACCAGCCGTCGTAGAAGACNTGATAGAGAACAGGGAAAACCGAAGCTAATCGCTATATGCTTTGATTTCTAAATTATCAATTAGCCTAGTAGATCCTAGCCAAACCGCAGCGAATAAACGCCCGGGGTTTCTAGTATCTTTTATTGGTTCTAGGGTTTCTGAATGCCGGGCCTCAAAATATTCTATTTTGGAGAAGCCAGCGAGCACCAGATCATCGTGAGCTTTTTGGGCCGCTAATGAGGCGTCATCACCTAGAGCAATAGCCGTGGCGGTTCTTTTTAAGACTTTAAAAATGCTAGGGGCAGTTTCCCGATGAGTTGGCGAAAGATAGACGTTTCTTGATGAAACTGCCAAACCNTCGATTTCTCTAATAGTNGGTGCCCCAATAATCTTTGTAGGAATATCAAGATCGCGGGCTAGCCTTTTGATGATTAAAAGCTGTTGATAATCCTTTTCNCCAAATATAGCTATATCTGGTAATGTTTGGATTAGTAGTTTGGTTACNACCGTTCCCACGCCATCAAAAAAACCAGGTCGNGANGTGGCGCAAAGGCAATCGGTTAGTTGGGATATCACGACCGCAGTTGAGGCGTCTGNTCGATACATCTCAGATGCATTTGGAGAAAAAAGAAGGTCGGTGCCCAGTTCAACAAGTTTTTCAATGTCGCTGTCTTCGTTTCTTGGATACTTCTCGAAATCCTCGTTTGGCAAAAACTGTTTCGGGTTTACGAATATAGAGGCTACTACTCTATCACATTTTTCTTGTGCAATTTTGATCAAAGATAAGTGGCCATCATGCAACGCACCCATTGTGGGCACTAGGCTAACCGTTTGGCCCTCAGCCCGCCAACTCGATATACGCTGCCTCAGATCTGCAATCGTTCGTACAACTTCCAATGTGGTATAGCCTCTGAGTTTTCAATCTAACTAGACCGGTTGATAGAACGTTTACCCTCACGTTTCAACATAGAATCGATTTCATCCTTGATATGGTTAATATCAAAGAGATTTACGACATCCACATTTATTTAACTAATGAGACTCTCTGAGTATCGGGGTTCCGCTTTTCCCTACAAGGAAGTCTAGGTCGGCCCCCTTATTAGCTTGATTTACGTGTTCAACGTAAATCTTTGTATAACCCCTCTCATAAGGAGATACAAAA
>NZVJ01000043.1 GCA_002701455.1 Rhodospirillaceae bacterium | reverse complement strand
ATCCAATTGCATTGATTGCAGGGGACTCGCCGCTAAAGATAGATTGCCCGATTTACGAGGCGTTAAGGGAGAAATGTTAGTTATAAGAAGTAAGGATGTTGTCTTTCAGCGCCCAATACGTCTTTTACACCCTCGACTGCCGCTTTATATAGTACCGCGCGAAGATGGTATCTTTATGTTGGGAGCTACCTCCATTGAGAGCCAAGACAGTGAAAACGTTTCGGTACGCTCAATGCTAGAACTTTTAAGCGCCGCTTATGCACTCAGCCCATCGTTTGGTGAGGCCGAAATTTTGGAAACAGGCGTTGATTTAAGGCCCGCGTTTAATGACAATTTACCCAAGATAAGAAAAATAAATGATGTTATTTATGCCAATGGCCTATACCGCCACGGATATTTATTAGCACCCGCTGTCGCCAAACAAGTAGCTGACCTTTTACTTGACAATATTGCCGGAGAATTCGTAGATGAAAATTACTGTTAACGGCAACTCTCACAATACTCAGGCAAATAACTTGGAAGACCTGCTAATTGAACTTGAATATAAAGGAAAGATAGCAACGGCCCTCAATGAAAACTTTGTACCTCTTAATGAGAGAAAAAATACAGTGCTTAAATATGATGATCGTGTGGAAATCGTAGCCCCAATGGAAGGTGGCTGAAAATGGTTGCGTTTTATGGCACTGAATTAGAAAACAGACTCATGTTAGGAACATCACAGTATCCTTCTCCGGCAATTCTTGAGCGCGCTTTCAAAACGTCAAAAGCTTCGGTTGCCACAGTCTCTCTAAGGAGAGAGGGGCGGGACGGCGCAGGGCAGCCCTTCTGGGATATTATCCAGAAACTAGGCGTAAAGATTTTACCTAACACTGCTGGCTGCCATACTGTGAAAGAAGCCGTTACCACTGCACAGATGGCACGAGAAGTTTTTGACACCACTTGGATAAAATTAGAAGTAATTGGTGATACTGACACTCTCCAGCCAGATATTTTTGGTCTTGTAGAAGCGGCCCAACTTCTCACTGAAGAGGGCTTTAATGTCTTCCCCTATTGCACGGAAGATCTGGTAGTCGCCGATAGGTTGTTAGGTGCAGGATGTGAAGTCTTGATGCCATGGGGGGCTCCCATAGGATCGGGAATGGGTCTGAACAATGAATATGGTTTACGAGCGCTTAGATCACGGTTTCCGAATGTGCCAATGGTAATAGATGCCGGCATTGGGCTTCCAAGCCACGCATCACGAGCTATGGAACTTGGGTTTGATGCTGTCTTGTTAAATACAGCCGTCGCTAAAGCAGGCGACCCGGTAAAGATGGCTCTCGCGATGTCCCAGGCTGTGGCTGCAGGCCTGCTATCGCTAGAAGCTGAGCCAATGGAACCAAGAGATATGGCAAGCCCATCCACTCCCGTTATTGGCCAGGCGTTTCTATCATGACGCTGGATCGTTTCTACCCGATTTTCGATAACAGCAGTTGGCTTGAACGGTTGCTTCCGTCAGGTATCAAGCTTGTTCAGTTGCGTGTCAAAGATCTACCCATANATATNGTAAAAGAACAGCTAACCCATTCCAAAGCAATCTGCGATTCTTATAATACGACGCTANTCGTAAATGATTATTGGGAACTTGCAATGGAATTAGAATGCGACTGGGTCCACCTCGGACAAGAAGATTTGGACGAGGCCGACGTAAACGCTCTAAAAAAACGANACATTAAACTCGGAATAAGCACACACGATAAAAAAGAGTTAGATCGAGCCTTAGCATTAGAGCCCGATTACATTGCTCTAGGCCCTGTTTATCCTACTATATTAAAAAAAATGAAATGGCATCAACANGGCTTGCCGAGAGTAACGGAGTGGAAGAAATATATTAAAGATATTCCACTTGTGGCTATTGGGGGAATGACTGTAGAGCGAGCAGGAGCAGTTTTTGAAGCTGGTGCAGATATTATTTCAGTTGTAACAGATATTACATTGAATAAAACGCCTGAAACACGCGTGCAAAANTGGATAGACGCAACACGCTAAGCAGGATCTTTCATCCGTTTCCCATAAATATACAAAGGCTTACTCTTTGTTAAATACTTCCTAGGATGACGAGCTCTAATTGATATACTATTCTAAAAGTATTCATAGATGTTGTAGAGCTTAATAATAAATATTCAAACGAGCATGAATCGCTTAAACTTGAGTCTTAACTATCGATCCATAAAATATTACTAGTTACGGGATTTTTTGAATGACAGGAGAATTGACCGCAGATACTCGGGTTCCCCCTGCTNAATTGGCTGCAGGTATTCTTTTAGATATCAAAGCAATTACAATTAGCCCAGATAATCCTTTCACATTTACATCAGGCAGGCTTTCCCCCGTTTACGTCGATTGCCGTAGAATAATTTCATTCCCTCGAGCGAGAACCTTACTTATGCAAATGGGCAAAGATCTACTTTACAACAAAGTGGGAGCCGAAGCGTTTGATGTTGTAGCTGGCGGTGAAACCGCTGGAATCCCATTTGCTGCCTGGATATCTGAACTATTAGGGCTTCCCATGCTATACGTTAGAAAACAACCAAAAGGTTTTGGCAAAAACGCNAGAATAGAAGGTACGTTTAAAGAAAATGCTCGGGTTCTCCTAGTGGAAGATTTGGCNACTGATGGCGGGAGCAANCTGAATTTCATCCAGGCAATTCGCGATGCTGGAGGTATTGTAGAACACTGTTTTGTAGTTTTTCATTATGGAAATTTTCCCGAAAGCATAACAAACCTTAAAGAGCAAGGGGTCTCACTTCACGGTCTTTGCACNTGGTGGGATGTATTAGAAGCAGCNAAAGAAAGAGCATACACCGACGCAGAATTAGAAACCGTCAGATATTTTCTTAATGATCCGGATGCTTGGGCNGAGAAACAAAAATCTTCATAAACCAAAGACAACCAAAAATATGGACTTTTAATCAATGCTAAAAATTCATGGTAGAAATAACTCTTCAAACGTTCAAAAAGTTGTGTGGGCTCTCGATGAAATGAAGGTNCCCTACGAGCGAATAGATGCTGGAGGCGAATTTGGCGTCGTAAATGAAGAGCCATATCTAAGTATGAACCCAAATGCANGAGTGCCTACAATGGAAGAGGATGATTTTATTCTCTGGGAATCCAACGCCATCGTAAGGTATCTCGCTTCCAAATATGGTGACAGTCATTTTTACCCAGATGATCCAAAAATTCGCGCTAGCTCCGATCGTTGGATGGACTGGCAGCAGACAACGGTAGCTCCCGTAATTACACCGATCTTTTGGGGCTTAGTCCGCACACCCGAGAAAGAGCGGGATTTAAAGCTCATAGAAGCAAATAGATTAAAGATGATCGATGTTATGAGAATCCTTGATAATAATCTATCCAATAGACCGTTTGTTGCCGGCGATAATTTCAGTATCGGAGATNTACCTTTGGGAATTATGGTCTATAGATGGCTAACGCTTATAAATGACCGTCCAAAAATGACTGATTTAGAAAGCTGGTACGACAGTTTGGCCAAACGCTCAGCATTTAAGAAAAATGTATTAGATATTCCACTTACGTAGTTTAACTTTTTCGACTAAAAAATTAAACCCACTGGCTGAAAAGGCCGTCAGATGAAACAACTTCACTGGCTTACTGTTAACTTCTGTATAATGGCTTTCTTGCTAGGCTGTGAAGAAACCGAAACCGCATCGTTTAACAAGCGAGAGATACAGCCGCCTAAGGGGCAGGGAGCATCAAAGCAGATTTGTACAGTAATTAGGAATTATGCTCCCTTTAGTGTAACTGGGCGCGTACAGCTAAAATCACGTGAGCGAGTAAGTTTTAGGTTATCTAAAAATGAAACTCGGAAAGTTTGCCTTTCAGGAACGTTGTACGGTATGGATACAATCTCATTCGTATTGACAAACTATCTTACATTNCCACTTTTCTCATGTTACTCGCGCTGGGATCGATCTGTTGACATTTATGCAAGAAAACAAGGAGATAGTTGGGTTTATAGAGCAACATGCAGAAAATAATAACCTGCAGAAAAAGAACATTTCTAAAAGAGAATGTCCGGCTGCAATCAGCAAAGTTTAACTGGTGACCCCANTGTGTGGAGTTCAGCTTCAATAAGCTGNGGCGTCACAGCAACAGGTTGCGCGCCCTCAAATTTACATGCCAATCCGCTGGCTACTGTGGCTTTCTGAAGTGAAATGAGTGTATTATCGCCGTTATATAAACTGGCAGAAAATGCACCCACAAACATGTCNCCTGCACCAACAGTATCAATTGCCTCTATCTTTAATGCATTAATTTCATACAAACCGTCGCTATTAGCTAGCAAGCTTCCCTTCGGACCCAGCGTGATGATACATTCTGNATCAAAACGCTCTGAAAAACTTTTTGCATATTCCTCAACTTCTTTTTTCTGGCCAAATAAACTGGNAGCCTCAAGTTCATTCATTATCAAATAGTCACAACATTCGATGGCTGCTGGTTGAATGGAATGAGCTGGAGCGTAATTGAGAATAATCTTACATCCTGCAGNTTTTGAGCGAAAGATAATATCCTCTATTTCTTTAATAGGTACTTCCATCTGTAAAATTAAGTGCGTGCAAAGGCTAAGGTCACTATCTTTAATTTGGCTCGAGCATGTCTCAAGATTTGCTCCGCTTGCAACAACTATTTGATTCTCGCCAGTCTCTTCGACCATAACAAAAGCTGTTCCTGTTATACCACTTATGGATTTCACACGATTAAGGTTTATACCAACGTGTTCAAGTGNTTCAAAAACCTGCTNCCCATACGGATCATCNCCTATAGAACCAACGAACATCACTTCACCGCCAAGNCGCGCAGCCGCTACAGCTTGATTCGCGCCCTTACCTCCCGGATAGAAGGTGTAGGAGGGACAAAGAACCGTCTCACCTGGTCTTGGTANACTTTTAACACTCAAAAAAAAATCCGCATTTATAGAACCAAAAACGAGTATCATTACTCATCCTCTTCCTAATTTTGAATTCCCGCAGCTATACACATCAAAAAGTTGTAATGGGATGCGGTAAAGATTACAAATTAGAAATGTCTAATATATATCCAGTCATACTATCAGGGGGCTCTGGCACCAGACTTTGGCCCATATCAAGATCATTATATCCCAAACAATTCCTTAGAATAGGAAATGATAAAAGTTTTTTCCAAGAGACGTCTCTANGGTTCTTTAATCAAGCCGGATATAAAAATCCTATTATCATTTGCAACTCTGAACATCGTTTCATAGTTAAAGAGCAACTTGCCGANCTTAANATAGCCCCCACCGCAATCATTTTGGAGGAGGAAGGGCGCAATACAGCTGCTGCCGCTGCTATTGCTTCACTAAAAATATCTGAGCTTGATCCCGAAGGCCTAGTGCTCTTGTTAGCTTCTGACCACTTGATAAAACAACCCGCGATATTGCGACAAGCCATATGCGACGGAAAAGAAGCCGCTNGTGCCAATAAAATTGTTATCTTTGGCATTAAACCNACAAAACCAGAAACAGGCTATGGATATATCAAAATGGGGTCATCAATGGCCCATTTCAAAAACGTATATAAAGTGAATGAATTTGTAGAAAAACCAGATAAAAAAACAGCGGAATCCTATTTTAAATCAGGGCGTTATCTCTGGAACAGCAGCCTATTCCTTTTTAAACCTAGTTCTTATTTATCAGAACTTGGAAAACTGAACCCAGAAATTGNAACGGGCAGNAAAAAAGCATTTCTCGAGGCCAGAATAGACCTAGTTTTCCTCCGCCTTAACGAAGAGGCTTTTAATTCGATACCTTCCATATCGATTGATTATGCAGTAATGGAAAAAACTCAAAGTGCTGCTATGGTACCTGTGAACCCAGGCTGGAGTGATATTGGGTCATGGGATGCTTTATGGGAAGCACTCGAGAAAGATGACCTGAATACAGCGACCATAGGCGATGTTATAAGTCATGAAACAAGGAACACACTCATCCACTCGACGTCTCGGCTGGTTACTGCTATCGGATTAGATAATATAATCGTTGCAGAAACCTCTGATGCCATATTGGTTGCTGATAAGGATCACTCCCAGTCTGTGAAAGTAGTCGTGGACGAGCTCAAGAAACTGAATCGCGCTGAACAAATCACTCATAGCGTTGTTCATCGTCCTTGGGGCANTTTTGAAACATTAAATACTGGCTCTAATTACCANACAAAACGTATCACTGTTAATCCTGGAGCCAGTCTCTCTCTTCAAAGCCATAAACAAAGAGCAGAACATTGGGTTGTTGTAGAGGGAATTGCTAATATAACACTTGGCCAAGAACACCAACACTTGGAAGAGTTGGAATTACCTCCTAATCAATCGACCTACATACCAATTGGTTTCCTCCATCGTTTGGAAAATAGACAGCAAACACCTCTTGTAATAATAGAAGTTCAAACTGGTGACTATTTGGGAGAGGATGATATAGAGCGGTATGAAGATTTATATGGTCGAAAAATCCATCCTATCCAACCAAAAGAAAAATAAGTTTTTTAAATAGATGCTACCAGGTCAAGACTCTGTTTTCCTGCTCCAGTTTCCACCTGGCAGACGGCATCAACTAACTTCGCGTTCGCAGGAGCTTCGAGTCCAATTCCTTTTGCTTTTTCGACAACAAAACCATTTATTGCATGAATTTCTGTTCTCCGTTTTTTTGCGATATCTTGCGCCATGGATGGTCGCGACGCATCACTCCTTCCAACAGCACTTTCCTCCATAGTATTTTCCATAACATTAATCATCTCTTCATCGCCATTCATAGCTTTAACCCATTCATTTGGCGCAAATTTATTTATTGTTTCTAGCTCATAACCCAGAGCCTGTCCTATCGTTACAGCCTCGCCGGCTAGGCGTATGCTAAGCCGTCTGGTCACAGTTTCCCTATCACACTCGTTTGCTCCCATACCTGTTGCCGCACAGATTCCGTTTCTCATTGCATTAGCGACTAACTTTGACCACCTTTCACCCCATAAGTTAGAAGTTACTTTTGCGCTATCGACCGCTGATAACAGTCGGACAATTTCCTCTATTCTTGGTGTGATACGCCCATGTACTTCCCCTGCTCGGAACACCGTATGCTTTTCTCCGCCTAGCGGAACACCTCTTCTCACAATTCCTGGGCCGATTAGTTCAACTGCAATTTTAGCGGCAATGCAACCCGTTGTGCGCCCCCAGCCCACAATGCCGGCTATTGTTTCCTCATTGATGCAGTTCTGCAGAGAAACGCAAAAACCTGTTGGCGATAAATAGTCTTTGATTAGCATAGTCGCCCACGCGGTATCATATGATTTCACGCATATAAACGCGATATCGATAGGGGTTTCACGTGCCAGTGACTGCATCTCCGTCAAACTAATAGCTCGAGCTGGCGTATTAAAACACTCTTCGGAGGTGAGCCCTTCTAAAGTCAGTCCGTTGTTATTTATTGCTGTGATATGTTCGGGCCAAGGATCGACAAAAATTACATCCTCGCCCATTCTCGCCATATAACCCCCGACATAAGATCCTACCGCCCCAGCGCCCATTATTAGTATTCTCTTCGCCACTTCCATCTCCCACTCTGCAGTTCTCTTTTTAAAACCTAGTTGCCCCAATTGTAAGTCGGTGCATCACTCGTCTCTCTCCATGATAATCGTTTAACGCTCTATGTTGAGTACAACGATTGTCCCATAAAACTAATGTTCCTTTTCTATATTTTACCCGACAGGTAAAATCGGGCTGAGTTGCATGATTTTTGAGAAAATCCAGCAGTGGCTTGCTTTCCTCAACCCGCATATCTTTAAAACGCAGCAAGTGGCCAGAGCTTATGTAAAGCGCCTTGTGACCGGTCTCTGGATGCTTACGGATAATTGGATGGCAGAAAGATTCTTCTGCTCTATCTAAATTGGCGACATCGAAGCGAGTAGCATTCATAACATTACGCCTACCACCAGCATGCTTAAGGGCGGCAGAATATTCTGCCTCCATATCTTCTAATAGACACTTTAATCCTTCGGATAAACTTTCATAAGCTAAGTATAAATTTGTAAGCATGGTGTCGCCGCCCTTTGAAGGAACCTCAAGGGCATACAGCATCGTGCCCATAGGAGGAAGTTCAGTGAAAGACATATCAGAATGCCAATTACCTCCAAAATTCTTCTTCTCATCTGGGTCTTTGCGAATTTCAAATATTTCTGGATGCTGCTGTAACCCCTCAACAAACGGATATTTAACTAATTTTCCAAATTTTTGCGCAAATAACTTGCACGCTTCCGGGCTCAACGATTGATCATGGAAAACAATCACTANATTCTCTAAAAGAGCGTTATGAATATCTGTAAAAACTTGATTGCTTAGGTCTTTACTGAGATCGACACCACTTATTTCTGCACCCATCGCACCTGACAGAGGAGCCACACTTATCGATCGATAATCCATAGATAATTTCCTAAATCGAAAACAGTTTCAAAATCGTAGAGTTTTTTCCATTTATCTTTATTGCGTTAAGGCCGAAGAGATCAATAGGAATTTATTGACATCCATAATAGTTTGCACCAAACCTGAATTAACGGTCTTTATTTTTAACTCCGATAAACCTCTAGATGATCTAACGAATGAGAAATTTTTGCGACTCAAAACACTTTAAATACTTCTACTATCCGAGTCGTGATACACATACACCGTCTCGAAGACTGCATCGTGCTTGATTCGTTTTTTCCAGTTCTCTTATCACTTTTATCGGCATTTCTTTTTGCTTTGGGTGCTCAGTTCCAAAGTATGGGATTACTGCATATGGATCCTCGAAGCGGGGCCGCGATAACCATTTCAACTTCCGCGCTGCTCTACCTATTAGTATCTCCATTCTTTTTGAATATGGAGTACCTCCTCGAACCTGCCATAATGATCTTTGTTCTAGTCGGCTTGTTTAGACCGGCAGTATCAGCAAACTTAGCGCTTGCTGGAATGAAATTCCTTGGTCCAACTCTTTCGTCCACTCTTACTTCAACCGCACCACTGTTTGCTGTTGGCCTTGGGATTATTTTCCTTGATGAAGTTCTTAATTTTTCGATAGCAATCGGTACATTGGTGATCGTAGCCGCGATCATGATGCTCACAAAAAAAGATGGAAAAATTTCCTCTAATTGGCCTCTTTGGGCACTTGCATTGCCAATTGGAGCGGCTGCTATTCGCGCTCTGGCACATGTGTTGACGAAAGTTGGAATGGAGGAAATACCTGATGCGTATCTTGCTGGCCTTGTAGGCTTTGTTGTCTCAGCAATCATAACCCTTGCAATCCATAAATCACGTCGTGACTCTCCCACCATTTCTCTAAAAAACCCTGGAACAAAATGGTTTATGAGCGCAAGTGTCTGTTTTAGCTTTGCCGTCTTGTCACTTAATACCGCGCTGCATCATGGGCAGGTTATCCAAGTGATCCCTATCGTAGCGGCTTCACCAATTTTTACTCTCTTACTAAGTATTGGTATATTTCGACAAGAGGTTATTACCAAGCGTATTATTTTAGCCGTCTTTTTGGTCGTTCCAGCGGTAATGCTAATAGCAACCGCGTAAATCAGCTTTTCTGCTACAACTCTCAAACCATCATCTCAAACACAAAATACAGTCTGCGATCTCAATTAAATTCTTAAAACTCTACGGCCAGCATGGTGGTCGATTAGTGTGCCAGTCGGTTACCCTCTGATAAGCTGCACCTGCCTGGATAAGCGTAGGCTCTGAGAGTATATGCCCTACTAATTGACATGATAAAGGCAAGCCTTCTTTATTAAAACCACAGGGCATCGCTATTGTCGGCAATCCCAAAAAGTCCATCGGTACAGTAAATCGTGAGTCCCAGGGATCCCTGTTTTTAGGGATTGGTCCATAGGCATCTTCGTTGGTATAGGGATATGCTGCCCTAGGCGTGGAAGGACAAAGTAATAAGTCTATTCCCTCCATTGTTTTGAGCAGCTCGCCATTACAAAGCATGCGAGCTTCTTGAGCTCTAACATAATCCCTTGCACTGAAATTTGTACCTCTTTCGAGCCACTCTCTAAACCACAAACCATACTCATCAGCTCTCTCGGGAAAAAATTCACGGTGGGCATCTGAAGCTTCTGAGCTGCATAGAATAGGCCAAGCAGACAAATATTCGCGCAGTCGTTTTGGCATAGACACCTCTACTATTTCAGCTCCTAGGCCGTGCATAGTACTTAATGCCGCCAACATAGATTCGGCAAAATCTGCCTCTATATCTTGAGAACTATATTCTACATCCCATCCTATTTTCAGGTCCTTTATCCCCTTATTCACTGAATCAAGTAAATTTGGAACCGGGGCTAATAATGATGTTGGATCATTTGAATCCTCACCTGAGATAACCTGCATAACCAGACCGGCATCAATTGCAGTCCGGGTCAAGGGCCCAACATGATCTAGTGACTGAGCAAGATCCAACACTCCATAGCGGCTTACCCGACCCCAGGTTGGCTTTAAGCCGACTGTACCGCAAACAGCTGCTGGATGCCGTATTGAACCCCCGGTATCACTTCCCAGGGTTGCATATGCCAGCCCAGCTGCAGTGGCAACACCAGAACCGCTAGATGATGCTCCGGGCCAATGGTCTCTGCGCCATGGGTTTTGAGGCACTTCCCGTCGGGGATTATAACCTGCCATTGCGCCTTCAGTTAGGTTCAACTTTCCAAGTAAAATCGCGCCGGATTTTCTAAATTTCTTAACTACCGTTGCATCAAATTCCGGTACAAAATTTTCTAAAACTGCTGTACCTCCCATTGTTCGCACGCCTTTTGTGAAACATAAATCTTTGACAGCAATCGGAACACCGTGAAGCGGGCCCTTATAATTTCCCTTCATAATATCTTCTTCGGCTTTTCCAGCTTCAAGCAAAGCTTCATCTGCCATAACTGTTGCATATGATTTCAATTCTGGATCTATAGCGTCTATCCTGTCTAAAAGCAGCTTTGTCACTTCAACAGGGGAAATAACTTTTGTCTCAATAAGCTTTGATAACTCTGAAATTGATAGATAATGTAATTGATCAGACATCTTTTTGTGACCTCAAGCTTGAACTGCAAATTAATATTTCAATTTCATATTTAGGATACATGTTATGACAGATTATGTGGGAATCATAGGGCTTGGGAACGCTGGGTCTGCGGTCGCAAGTGCCCTTGCCAAAAAAACTGATGTGATTGGCTTTGACGTAAACCCGGTCTTGAGACACAACGCAGAGAGCAACGGAATAAGATGGGCTAAAGATTACCAAGAAATCTCAAACCATTCCGATACAATCATTTTGTCTCTACCAAAGCCTGAGATTTCTATTGCTATAACGAAGACACTTGCTGAACTTACGAAAAAACCAAATCTGATAATTGAAACCAGTACCGTGACGCCACAAACTGCCAAGACTTGTTTTGACATATGTGAAACAAATGGAATTGCCTATGTGGATGCGGCGATAGCTGGAGGTGTTGCAAGCATGGCTTCCGGCTCCATCACCTTTTTTCTTGGGGGAAAAAACGAGCATAAAGACCAAGCTCGACCAATCTTAAATTTGGTTGCTAGCAGTATCTATGATCTGGGTCCAGTAGGAGCGGGCATGGGAACAAAGGTCGTGAATAACGGCATCATGCATGCGCTTATGGTTGTTCTAATAGAAGCATTTACGATGTCAAATAAGCTAGGTGTACCAAGCCAAACGATGATTGATATATTAAATAGAGATGAGGGTATTTTGCGGCCTTTAGTGCATCGTGTTCAGGAACGTATGCAGGAAGGAAATTATGAGGGCGGCATGTCTGTAACAAATGCGAGAAAAGACTCTGTCTTGGCACTGGAGACTGCCCAGGAACTTGGGGTTCCCTTGTTTGCTACACTAGCAGCCCATACGCCCTATGAAATAGCAGAAGCGAAAAAAATGGGAGATATGGACTATGCTTCTTTAGCCCTATTATGGGAAGAATGGTCAAAGGTTGACTTTACACTTGATAACTAAGTCAGCCATCAAAATAAATGAAAAAGCTACATATCCAGTTCAGATGATACACTGTACTGTTCAGCTAGCGCGGTAAGTTTTTCCCACGTTACATCTTCAACTTGTATTCCATTCCTGCGTCTTNCCACCTCCTGTTTATACTCTATTTCCCCCGGGTATAGGACTTCATCAAAGCCTTCAGCCGGCTGTGTTGCTTTTAGGTATTCAGCAAATTCTGCCACTTCTTTTTTAAAAATATCCAAAGGCCGGAAAGCTTCTACTTTGAAAACGGCCATAAAACACCCATCATTATGCCGTCCAGTAGGTTCCACCCCATGCCCTAACCCAGTCAATATACCGGAAAAGATCTCAATCATCGCGGAGAGGCCATAGCCTTTGTAACCCTCTGTGCCACCCAGGGGCAGCAAAGGNCCTCCTGCCTTGAATGCTGCAGGATCAGTGGTTGCTCTACCTTCTTTATCTATAATCCAACCCTCGGGGATATTATTCCCCCTTGCTAAAGCCAGGTTAATTTTGCCCGCAGCAACTGCCGAAGATGCCATATCAATAAAAAAAGGACCATCAAGATTTGATGGCATCGCAATTGATATCGGATTAGTACCAAGGCGTTTCTCTCTTCCCCCAAAGGGAGCAACGTGTTTGGGNCCCCTGCCAGAATCGGCCGTTATCATGGCGATCATTCCCTCCTTGGCAGCCATTAATGGGTAAGTTGCCAGCCTCCCTATATGTCCTTGGCGAAAAACTGTCGCAGCAGCTACGTTTTGCTTTCCCGCTTTTTCAATCGTAAGCTGCATGGCCCGTTCATTNGCCACATAACCAAACCCCCAGTGGCCATCAACTACTGTGGTCGTGGGGGATTCATTGATAATTTCCCATTTTGCCCCAGGAATAATATCACCCTTCAAAACTCTCTCAATATAAGTTGGAATCTGTATAATACCGTGGCTATCATGCCCAGCCAGATTTGCGCNTATCACATGCCTAGCTACAATTTCACTCTCATTTTCTGGAGCACCGGCACCTTGAAGTAATTTTTCAGCTATTCTTGTCGCGTGATCCGCACTAATCGTCGGCATCATTCCTCCCCAACTTTAACGAGTTAACTTCTATATTTTAATGGCCACCACTGGGCATTGGGATTTTCCAATGTGAGGGTGTTGGGTAATCTAAACCCAAATTGTCTCGCAGAGTTTCTCCATGATAATCCTTGTGGAAAATACCCCTTTTCTGCAGCTCAGGAACAACATGTTTTACGAAATCTTCGTAGGCTCCGGGCACGTGAGTTGCTGCTATTACAAAACCGTCGCAGGCGCGAGTGGAAAACCAGTCTTCCATAATATCTGCTACATCCTTTCCACTTCCAACCCATGGCCTATGCAAAAGTCCTCTGCCACTATATTTCATGAATTCATTGGGTGTAGGATTCGTTTTTCCACTTGCTTCCAANACACGATCTCTTATTCCCTGTATTCCCTGCATNCCCANAACTTCNTCATCTGACAANGGTTCATCCCTCCCCCGGCTTGCGAAGTCGAAATTTAATGCCTCAGAGAGTANGGAAAGCTGATCTAAATCTGTTGGCAATGTATCTATAAGTGCTCTTTTATCTTCAGCTTCCGATCTTGTCTCGGCGGTTACACAATGCGTCAACACTGCNACCTNCACTTTCTCCGGATCTCGNCCATGATCAGCCACATTTTGCTTAAAAGCGGCGTACTCCTTACGACCAGTCTCGATATTCGGGTAGGCAACAAAAACCAGCTCTGCCCATCGAGCGGCGAACCGCTGCCCCCTCCCGCTTTGACCTGCCTGAATTAATACCGGATGGCCCTGCTCTGAGCGCGGCACAGTGAATGGACCCCTTGAGTTAAAAAATTTGCCCTCAAAGTCCAACCGATGAATTTTCTTAGGATCAGCAAAACGATTATTTATCTTGTCATTCAATATCGCGCTATCTTCCCAGGAATTCCAATGCCCTAATACAACTTCCATAAATTCGTCTGCTCGGTCGTATCGTTTATCATGCTCAACAACTTCATTGGTTCCCATNTTCATCGCTTCGCCATCGTTCAATGAAGTCACTATATTCCACGCCGCACGACCTTTACTCATAAGATCCAAAGTTGCGAAAACCCTAGCGACGTGAAAGGGTTCATAATACGTTGTTGAATATGTCGACCCTAGTCCCATTCGTTCTGTTGCCATTCCCATGGTCATCAGGACAGTTACTGGATCCATTTTTACACAGCGGATACCCCCCTCGACTGTGTGTTCGTGGTTTCCTCCGAGCATATCGGGCATTGCCAACCTGTCATCAAAAAACCCGAGATGGAACTTACCCTCTTCAAGAACTTTTCCAATATGCCTGTAGAAGTCGGGAGAAGTGGAGTCAACGCGTGAGTCTGGATGCCGCCACGAAGCAGCAAAATTAGTACAATTTTGGGCTTGCAAAAAACCAACAAGTGTCATCTGACGCATAAAAGTATCTATCCAATTTTCTTTTTCTTAGTGCCATTAATANTAAAGGTAATCGAGCTTTATCAAGATGTCGACCAAGCTTAGGCACATCATACGGATAATTTTTTGATTTCGTTTTTCAATTCGAATATGAGAAGGGAAAAATGCACCTTACCTCTCGCAAAACTTTTAAATANTAATGCCCTAATGGCGAAAACCATTAGGGCATTAATTAAANAGTCGAAAAGGTTATTACTTCGGTAAAGAGCCTTGAACTCCCTCTACATAGAAATTCATTCCCAGAAGCATGCCTGCCTCAGCTATTTCACCNGCCTTAACAACAAGTTTTCCAGATTGGTCTTTAATTGGGCCCGAGAATGGATGCAAAGCACCGCTACGGATTGCATCTTCAGTCTTTTTTGCCAGGGCGGCAGCGTCACTCGACATATTGGTGTAGGGCGCCATTTGCACCATACCTTCTTTAAGGCCATACCAAACGTCTTGTGATTTCCAAGAGCCATTCATCATTGCGTTAGTTCGCTCTANATAATAAGCACCCCAATTATTTACTATGGCGGANAGTTGGGCCTTTGGTGCNAACTTAATCATATCGGATGCTTGGCCAAAGCCTTTCACCCCGCGGTTCTCAGCGACTTGGAGCGGCGCTGGCGAATCGGTATGTTGGGTAATTATATCTGCACCCTGATCAATTAGCGCCTTTGCTGCGTCACCTTCTTTGCCGGGATCGTACCAACTATTTACCCAAACAACACTTATGCTCATTTTTGGGTTAACTGAACGGGCACCCAACATGAAAGCGTTTATGCCACGGACCACTTCGGGTATAGGAAAAGAAGCGACATAACCAATCTTATTGGTTTTAGAAACCTTACCTGCAATAACTCCAGCTATATATCTGCCTTCANAAAAACGAGCACTATAGGTTCCAACATTTTTTGATTGTTTATATCCGGTGGCGTGTTCAAATTTCACATTTCCAAATTTTTTCGCGACTTTCAATGTTGGGTTCATGAAGCCAAACGATGTGGTGAAAATTAATTCATGGCCCGATGAAGCTAATTGTCTAATCACTCGCTCGGAGTCTGGCCCTTCTTTAACACTTTCCACAAACGTTGTTTTAACTTTGCTCCCCAATGCTTTTTCAACTGCTAATCGAGCCCTGTCATGTTGATATGTCCAACCGTGGTCGCCTATAGGTCCGACATAAACAAATCCAACTTTTGTCTGTGCTTTCGATACAGATGAAATAGTTGGGCTTAGACCCAAGATGACGGCTACCAAAAATATAAAACCAAAATTTTTTNTCGATTTCATTACTATCCCTTATCCTCACTATTTTTAGTTAAAGTTAAATTTTGCTTTTTCCTTTGCAAAAAATATTACCTCGACGGTGTGAAAGCCTTTCCAATACTTTGCGGCGCGTTAAGACGAATTTTGGCACCATCCCTGGAAATTAGAACGAGGACGACAATCGTTGCCAGATACGGCAGCATAGACATAAATTGAGACGCTATTTCAAGACCCCAACCCTGAACATGAAGCTGTAAAATAGTTATTGCTCCAAACAAATACGCGCCCAATGCAACTCTCCCAGCTCGCCAGGTACCAAAAACCACCAAGGCCACCGCAATCCAGCCTCGGCCTGCTGTCATATTCTCAGCCCAAAGGGGTGTATATGCCAGAGAAAGATATGAACCAGCCAAACCGCACATAAAACCGCCAAATAATACGGCAAAAAATCGAACTAATAAAACAGGGTATCCAAGTGCATGTGCCGAATCGTGGGATTCACCAACTGCCCGCAGTATTAAACCAAAACGTGTTTTCGATAAAAAATAAGATACTAGAATCACCATAAAAATTGACAGGTAAACTAGAAAATCCTGACCAAATAAAATCTGACCAATACCAGGGATATTTGATAATGACCCCAAATCCAGTTTTGGTAATGGCTCTAAAGCGATACCTACAAACCCCGTTCCGATTAGTGCGCTCAGTCCAATTCCAAAAATTGTTAGTGCTAATCCCGTTGCAACTTGATTCGCTAGGAATATCAAGACAAGGACACCAAAAACAATAGACAAGCTGGTTCCTGCAGCTGCCCCCGCTAAAATCCCCAACACAGCGCTACCAGTAACAGTCGTTGTTGCAAACGCTGCAATTGCCCCAATTAACATCATGCCTTCTACACCTAGGTTCAACACTCCAGATTTTTCCGTAATAAGTTCACCGGTCGCCGCAAGAAGCAGCGGCGTTGATGCAGTTATAATTGTCAAGATAATCGCAACTACATCCATATTCTATTCTCGACTGCTTACTTTCAGAAAAGGTTTATAGCGCAGGCGATATCTCGCAAGAACGTCACAAGCTAACAGGTAGAACAATATTATTCCCTGGAATAAACCGGTCACGGCTGCTGGCAAGCCTATTTCAATCTGGGCATTCTCCCCGCCTATGTAAGTTAGCGCCAATATAAGGCCTGCAAACAGAACACCAATGGGATTCAGTCGTCCAAGAAATGCAACGATGATTGCTGTAAACCCATATCCAGGCGATACTGATGGCAATAACTGCCCGATTGTTCCCGATACTTCTGCTATTCCGGCCAATCCGGCCAACCCCCCGCTTATAATCATAGATAGCCAGATTAATTTTGACCTATTAAAACCAGCATACCTTGCGGCCAACGGTGCCAAGCCGGCAACTTTAAACTGATACCCCAATACCGTTCGGCTTAGAAGTAANTAAGTTATTAGAACTGACAGAAGAGCAAAAATCGTCCCTAGATTTAGTCTGGTGCCTTGCAATAAAACTGGCAACATAGCGGAATCCGAAAAAATCTCACTCTCTGGAAAATTATAACCACCTGGGTCCCTCCAAGGTCCATGCACTAAATAGCTCAACATTAATAAGGCCACATATGAAAGCATTAAACTGGTAAGGATTTCGTTAGCATTATATTTTGTCTTTAAAAATGCCGGAATCATGCCCCACACGGCACCGCCTATTATTCCCATGACTAGTACCGCGGGAAGCACTAAAAGACTTTCTTGATTGCTCAAAAATAAGGCCGTCCCTCCGCCTGCTATCGCACCCATTGTAAATTGGCCCTCAGCCCCAATATTCCAGACATTGGCTTTAAACCCAATCGAAAGCCCCGCGCCTATAAGAATTAGCGGCGTTGCTTTGACAATTAGTTCGGTGAAACCAAAACCAGTCGTGAGAGGTTGAATAAAAAAAGTATATAAAGATAGCCAAGGATCTTTATCGAGAACCGAAAAAATAATTATACCACTCAAGATAGTTAGAACTATTGCCAATAAAGGGGACAATGCCAGCCATAACTTTGACTGCTCTACTCGGCGCTCAAGACTGAACATATATTAATTTTCCCAAAGTAGTATAATTAGTCATAACTTTTGGCCGCTCATAAAAACACCAATTTTCTCCATCGAAACTGAGGCAATATCCCCAAGGGTAGAAAGATTACCATCTGCAATGACAGCTATTTTGTTGCAAATTTCAAATATTTCGTCGAGGTCTTGAGAGATGATGATTACTGCAGCCCCGCTTTTTGCTAAATCCAAAAGAGCTCGTCGAAGTATTATTGCTGCACCTACATCAACTCCCCAGGTAGGCTGCTCAATTATCAAAATTGAAGGCTTTTGAAGCAGTTCCCGACCTACTATAAATTTTTGAAGGTTTCCTCCAGATAAACTTCCAGTTTCCGCTTGAACACCCGTAGTTCTTACATCAAATTTCGAGACAACACNTTCTGCAAACGTTCTAGCTTTAGACCTTTCAATAAATCCCTTGTTTTCCATATAACCAGTTTTTAGGGCTGTAAGGAAAACATTTTCTAAAAGGCTCATTTCAGTCACTGCAGCATGACCCTGCCGTTGTTCCGGTACAAATCCAGCACCCACTAATCGACGCTCCCCCGGCCCCTTTGAAGTTACAGTTTGGTTATTAAACCTGATGATAGATGACTCGCTTACATCGGTATCCTCGCCTGATAAAACCGACATTAGCTCGGTCTGTCCGTTACCGGCAACCCCGGCTATCCCCAGAATTTCACCGCTGCAAACAGTAAAAGAAATATTCTTTAATTTGACTGAAAAAGGATCTTTTGACGTATGATACAGATTGTCTACACATATCCTTTCAACGCCGGGGGTACCCGAGTGCTCTCTTTTAATCACGGGCAACCGCGANCCTACTAGCAGTTCTGCCATTTTTTTTATCGGCTCTTTGGATGGGTCACAACTGGCAACAACTTTGCCCTCCCGCAAAATGGTCGCGACGGTGCAAATCTTCTTTATTTCGTGCAGCTTGTGACTAATATATAAAATTGCGCAACCACGATTTGACAATAGATCAAGCGTTTTAAATAAACTTTNCGCTTCCTGAGGCGTCAAAACGGATGTAGGCTCATCAAGAATTAGAAGCTTGGGCGATTGAAGCAAACACCTTACTATCTCGACCCGTTGGCGCTCTCCNACCGAAAGAGAATGAACATAGCGATCTGGGTCGATAGAAAGACCGTAATTTTCTGACACCNCATCTATACGTGATCTCAATTCTTGCATTTTCCATTTTTCATCAATAGCCAAGGCAATATTCTCTAAAACGGTCAAAGCCTCAAAAAGAGAAAAATGCTGGAAGACCATTCCTATACCTAATGATCTTGCCTGACTTGGTCCTGAAATGGTAATGGCGTTGCCTTTCCAATAGACCCTTCCCTGATCTGGCCTTAGAAGTCCGTAAATTATCTTGACCAAGGTTGATTTGCCCGCTCCATTTTCACCCACCAAGCCATGGATTTCACCGGGCATCACACGCAAATCTATAGCGTCATTCGCCAGTGTACCCGGAAATAACTTGCTGATTTCGCATAATTCCAATAGCGCTTGGGGCTTGCCGCCCAATTTTTCGACGCTTGAACTCATCTTATTTTGACTACCTATCAATGCTGGAACCAAATACCTTAAAAACGATAGCGATGTTTCGACTAATAGTTATGCTTTTCAAAATGAATTTCTCAAGGCAAAACTTCGTCCAACATTAATTCTTTTTTAAAACAGCCAAGTAATCCCGAATAGACAGAATTTAAAACACCCACTCAACAGCGTTTAATGCCATGAATTTTTTCCATCTNNAAAGTTCATCTTCGATTTTTCTTCTAAGACTTTTGGTNAAAACGATACCNGCCTCCAACCACAAACCTTTAACAACAAGGCATGACGACNCCTTATTAGATTTTAATTCAATTCGACCAATAAATTCAGCACCCTCAAGAACAGGGCAAACATAATATCCATATTCTCTTTTTTTCTCTGGAATNAAGATTTCTATTTTAAAGTCGAACCCAAAAAGACGTTGAGTTCTCTTTCTATCGCGTATTAGCGGATCAAACGGTGAAAGAAATCTTACTCTTTTTGGGGCTTCAGGAACCATCTCTAATAACTCGGCAATATCAACCCGAGCATAAATTTGTCTCGGGTTTCCTTCCGCGTCCTCTATTTCCATTTTCCTGATTGAGTTTCTTCCATTTTCTCCACACCATATTTTGGCCTCTTCAACGGTAATACCATCCCAATACCTTGCTATTTCAGATTCTGTCCCAAATCCAATCCTATCCAGAGCCGTTGTACAGTTCCAGGAAACAAAGTCCTCCAGGGTTGGCTCCAATTCTAGAATATTTTTTGGGATAACATTCTTTGTTAGGTCATAAACCTTTTGGAAATTTTCCCGTCCCTTCACCGCNAGTTGACCNGTCCGCCACAAAAAAACCAACGCGGCTTTTGAAGGGTTCCATCCCCACCAAGTTTCAGATTCAAATTCCCGAGTCGATATATCGTTAAGAAGTTTTATGTCCCGAGCTCTAGCTGGACCATTAGTTTCTATGTAGTTTAAAACTTCTGAGCAAATGGCATCTGGATCATTACCAATTCTTTTTCGCCACCANTTGCTTTTATTTATTTTTTCTTCCGCTCTTTTGAAACGTGGGCGCCAGTAAGGGAAAAAAACCATTGGTATGATTGAAGCATCATGCGTCCAATTCTCAAAAAGCGTCCCTTCGTCTTCGAGATGTTTTTTCAGCCACGTTCTCTCATAAGACTTAAGACGGGAAAATAAAATATGATGATGCGCTCTTTCAACAGTCTTAATGCTATCGATTTGAACAAAACCTATTTTATTTATCATATGTGGAAGATGATGGTCCTCATATTTTCTATCTTTTAAATCTGACAGCCCATGAAGATATAAAAATAAACGTCTAGCGTCTGCGTTAGAAATTCTATCATTCATCGCCGTGTCTTTGCCTTACGCCGTTTAACTTCGTTCATACGGCCATGTAAAATTAATTTCCCGATTCGCCGACCTTGCTAACGAATAATGTCAAAAAAGCAAGACTAGTAAAAGCAAGTATCAAAATAATTACACCCATTGGGACGGCCGTGCCATCATGAAAAAACCCAACTAAGAACCCACAAAAGGCGCCCAATGTCATTTGTGTAAAGCCAAAAAGTGATGCCGTTGTGCCAGCAAGTTCTCCAAATGCTTCAAGAGCGATCGAAATAGCATTTGCTCCGATAAAACCAATGCTCCCTATTACAAAAAACAATGGAATAATGATCCCAATAATCCCCATAGTTTGAAAAATCGACATCCCGACCAGTGCAATAGAACCTGCACACATTATGCTAACGCCGATACGTAACATCACTAATGGCCCATATTTTAAAACTGTTCTTGCATTTATAAAGCTTGTTGCGATTATACCTAGGACATTTAATCCAAATAAAAATCCGTAATACTGATCTGGAATTTTGAACAGATCTATATATATAAACGGCGACGCAGCAAAATATGTGAACATGCACGAGAAAGCTAATGCCCCAGCGATGATACTGCCCATGGAGCGGCTATTTCTAAGGACACTTTTATAGCCCGAGACGATTGGAACTAGACGCAGAGAATTACGTTTTTCTATTGGTAATGTCTCAGGGATTTTAAGAACCAATATCAGCAGACAAATAATTCCAAAGAGAAGAAGTGCAAGAAAAGTTGAGCGCCATCCAAAAAAGATAAGAAGGTAACCACCAACTAGTGGCGCCATTAATGGGGTTAATGAAAAAGCCAAATTAATGAAAGATTGGGCTTGAGCGGCCTTTTCTCCATTAAAAACATCTCTTACCATTGCACGAGAGATGACACCCCCAGCCGCCGCGCCTAAAGCTTGGAAAAATCGAGCTATAACAAGCTCCATCATTGTCCCCGCAAAGAAGCAAAAAAGACTACCCAAACAATATAGCAACAGCCCAACAACTAAAACTTTACGGCGCCCCAAAGCATCTGATATCGGGCCATAAAATAATTGCCCAACTCCAAGACCTATAAAAAAAGAACTTAATGTAAACTGGGCATTTTCACTAACCCCTCCCAGTTCTGATTGGATAGACGGCAGGCTGGGTAAATACATGTCAATCGCCGCAGCCCCTAAGGCTGCCAAGGCACCCAGTAAAAAAATTAACCCGGGACTGAATTTAGTCACCAAAGAACTATCCTGCTCTCATTTAAATGAAGTCGCACTTTTCTGGTAGTAGCTCTGATGCTTCCGACTTTACTCAACCTCTTAATTGGCCGGCTAGTTGTTTTTCAACCTGGCTAACAATTTTATTTGATAAAACCTCTAGCTCATCCTCAGTGAGTGAGGTTTCTGTAGGCTGCAGCGTTACAGCAATCGCGAGCGATTTTTTACTCTCAGGGATGCCTTTTCCTTCATAACTATCAAATAAAATTACATCTCGAATTAAATTTTTATCGGCTCCACGAACAACCCTCATTACCTTTTCGGCTGGAACTTCCTTATCCAGAATAAAAGCAAAATCTCTTTTAACTGGCTGCAACGGCTCTAACTTCAACAAAGTTCTGTTTGGTCCCCTTGAACGGGAAGAGGGCAAATTATTCAAAAACACTTCAAAACCCATTATCGGATTTTCTACATTCATTGCTCGAAGAACAGTCGGATGTATTTCACCAAAATATGCGAGTGCATTTGGGCCCAAGCGCAACACACCAGACTTACCTGGATGATACCAATCCGGCGCATCAACTGATGTCTGAAGGTTTGCCACTGGAGNACCAAGAACTTCTAGAAGCGCTATAACATCACCCTTCACATCAAAAACATCTACGCTGCGTGAAACATTTGACCAATGACGTGCTGCCGTTTGGCCCGTACGTATTCCAGCAGCAACGACTTGTTGACCCTCTGGAGACGCACCTGTGTATTGAGGCCCCACCTCAAAAATAGCAATATCCGGATTCCCCATATTAGAGTTTTTTAACGCGGAGGAAATNAGNTTTGGAATAATAGAAGGGCGCATTTCATCTAAGTCTGAACTTATAGGGTTTATAAGTTTTAGTTCGTCTTTATCTCCCCCAAAAAGAGAAGCATGCTGACTAGAGAGAAACGAATAAGTGACAGCCTCTGCCATGTTTCTGTTTGCTAAGGTGCGCTTAGCTTTACTCTCTATTACCTGACTAGGGTTTAACGACGGACGCGGGATAATTGTATCATTTTCCATAGAAACCATAGGGATNTTGTCAAAACCCCAAATTCTCACGACCTCTTCTACTAAATCTGCTTCACCNATAACGTCACCGCGCCAGGGCGGAACTTCGCAATCAATTTTNTCGTGCTTCCCGCTCACTTTAAAACCTAGATCTTTAAGAATGTTTAGCGTCTTTTCCTCAGGAACTTCTACGCCGGTTAAAGCCTTTATACGACTATGTCGCAGTGTGTATGTTCGTTGCCATGAAGGTTCTCTGCCATGTACAACCAATTCGCTTGCTTCTCCGCCACAGATTTCCAAGATCATTTTCGCAGCGATTTCTGATCCCCAACCCGGAGAAGTTGGATCAAGGCCTCTTTCAAAACGATACCTAGCATCAGTTATTATATTTAATTTCCGTCCCGTCGATGCAGTTCTCACTGGATCGAAAATCGCTGCTTCAAGGAACATATTCACGGTATGGTCATCGCATCCAGATCTTTCACCGCCCATTATNCCTGCCAAATCATCAACACCGTCATCATCCCCGATAACGATCATGTCGTCGCCAAACGTATATTCCTTNCCATCGAGAGCTAGGTATTTTTCATCCGTTTTTGCNAGTCTAATAAAGATATCNCCTTTTATTTTATCAGCATCGTANGCGTGCAAGGGTCTGCCAAGATCCAACATCACATAGTTTGTTATATCCACAAGTGCCGAAATAGGCCGCAATCCGACAGCTATCAGACGGTCTTTTAACCATTGCGGGCTTGGGACGTTTTTCACTCCCTTAAAGAACCGCCCCACCACATACGGAGCAAGTGCTGGTTCCTCGTCAGGCAAACTTACCTGCCAATTTATAGGACTTTTGAATGTACCTTGTACGGGTGAAGTATCTAGGGGCTTCAATGCACCGAGTCCCGCAGCAGCTAAATCTCTTGCAATTCCTCTGACCCCTAAACAATCCGCCCTGTCTGGGGTTATGGCTATATCAATAATAGGATCATCTAGACCAGCTAACTTTGCAAAACCCGCTCCTATTTCTGNGTTTGGATCCAGCTCGATTATCCCCTCATGCTCGTCTGAAATACCCATCTCGCGCTCGGAGCAGAGCATTCCATTGGACTCCTCTCCCCTTATAAGACCCTTTTTAAGAATATCACCCGTACTCGGGATCATTGCTCCNGGAGAAGCNAAGACACCCTTAATACCCGCCCGGGCGTTTGGCGCGCCGCACACTACCTGTACTTTTTCGGCNCCTGTGTTAACTATACAAAGTCTAAGTCTATCGGCATTTGGATGTTGTTTTGCGTCCTCTACATAACCAACAACAAAGTCCGCCAAATCTTTCGCTCTATCCTGTACGCTCTCAACCTCAAGGCCCAGCATAGGAAGTTTATCGCAGATTTCCTCTAAAGACGCTTTGGTTTCAAGATGATCTTTCAACCATGACAAGGTGAATTTCATTGATTAATACCCTTGGAAACGGTTGGGATTTCGAGAGGAACGAAACCGTAGTGCTTGAGCCACCGAATATCACTATCATAGAAGGGTCGCAAATCGGGTATCCCGTATTTTAGCATTGCAATACGTTCTATACCCATGCCAAAGGCAAAGCCTTGGTATTCATCTGGATCTATGCCNCATCCGGCAAGAACACGCGGATGAACCATGCCAGATCCCAAAATTTCAAGCCANTCATCCCCTTTGCCTATTCTGAATTCTCCGTCGGCCCGAGTACACCCTATATCTACCTCCGCTGATGGCTCCGTAAATGGAAAATANCTCGGCCTAAATCTCACGGGTAGGTCGTCTACTCCAAAAAAGGCTCTGCAAAAGTCAATTAGGCAACCTTTTAAGTGACCCATATGACTTACCTTATCAATAACTAGGCCCTCGACCTGGTGAAACATGGGAGAGTGAGTAGCATCATGATCAGAGCGAAAGGTTCTCCCAGGAACTATTATTTTAATCGGTGGTTTTGTTTTTTCCATCGTACGAATTTGAACAGGAGATGTATGCGTACGAAGTACTCTCGGCACACCGGTGTCATCCGGTGGCAGGTAAAAAGTATCTTGTTCCTGGCGCGCAGGNTGTTCAGGAGGAATATTCAAGGCAGAGAAATTATAATAGTCCGTTTCTATATGTGGTCCCTCTGCAACAGAAAAACCCATCTGGCAAAATATNGCTGTCAATTCATCAATTGTCTGAGTTATTGGATGGATACTGCCTGTAATCTCGGGNCGGGCCGGAAGCGTAACGTCTAGACGNTCTTTCAGAAGCTGGGATTCAAGAGCACTCTTCTCCAACTCGAGTTTCCGNGTATCTATTGCTGTGGCAACCTCTGTTTTGATCTGATTTAATAGCTGCCCTGCTTCCTTGCGTTGCTCCGCATCAAGGGCACCTAAGCCTTTCATCAGACCGGTGATGCTGCCTTTCTTCCCAAGAGCCGAAATACGAATAGCCTCTATGGCTTCAAGGTCAGGAGACTCTTCTATAGCCCTNGTTAAGTTGGCCTTAAGATCTAACCATTCATCCATTTTAATCACCATTTAGTAAAATCAACTATCGGTAGGGCGGTTTATCCCAATCGACCCGACACATTAATTTATGTGATAAAAAGCAATTACGAAAGAGCTGCTTGAGCTTTATCTACCAAGCCTTTGAAAGAAGCTGGTTCGCTAATAGCTAAATCGGAAAGAACTTTTCTATCCAGCTCAATACCCGCTTTCTTTAGGCCATTCATGAATTGTGAGTACGTCAATCCATGTTCTCTAACACCGGCATTGATTCGCTGAATCCATAATCCTCTGAAGGTTCTTTTGCGAACCTTTCTATCACGATACGCATACTGGCCAGCCTTCTCAACTGCCTGAACGGCAACACGGAATACATTCTTCCTGCGNCCGTAATAACCCTTTGCTTTATCGGTAATTTTCTTGTGGCGAGCATGGGCTGTTGTACCACGTTTAACACGAGCCATATCACACTCTCCTATAAATAAGGCAAAAATTTTCGGACGATTTTCGCGTCCGCAGCACAAAGAGTCGTTGTACCTCGTGTTGAACGAAGCATGTCTCTAGGTCTCTTGCTCATACCATGCCTTTTATATGCGTGGTTATGGAGTATTTTACCTGTTCCNGTAACGCGAAAGCGCTTCTTTGCACCGCTTTTGGTCTTTAGCTTGGGCATTTTCTTCTCCTTCTAAACAATTTCGCTAACAGTCACTTTANTGTTTCAGTTTGGGCCAGCTAGGCATGCCCTTTAAGCCATAGCGTGGCGCTCANCACCGATAAGTGATCGGCGTTTATACCGGGAACCCTAGTAATAATCAATAGTGTAAATATGTTAGGAGCATCACTGCCTTACTATGGGCTATAATCCCTTTATTTTGTATTCAGTCAGAAGCTGGCGGCACATCTAATCTTGCAACGATACCNTCCAGTTCTTTCGAAGCCGCTGGGTAGTATTTCATGACCAATGGGTCATGGCCNGGAATAATATGATCTTGGGACTCAGCGAGCATCTCCATAGTTGTGTACCCATTAAGCATATCGCCTAGATTGTAGACTATGACAAAAGGATTGCGATCTTTAAAATTTTCATAAAAATGGGCACAGTCAGAAGCGACGATCACCCAACCTCTCTGNGTCCAAACACGAACGCACATTAGTCCTGCTGAATGGCCTCCTATTTTATGAACAGATAATCCTGGGACCAGTTCTTCGTCCCCGTCAACAAAATGAACTTGGTTGCCGTAAACTTTCCTCACTAGTTCACAAACATCATCCACCTCAAATGGGCGTTGAGCAGCTGGGAAACACATGCACCGACCAGTAGCATATGACATTTCAGTGTCCTGTAAGATGAATGTTGCTTTTGGGAAATCGGCAATACCTCCAGCATGGTCATAATGCATATGGCTTATAATAACGTTTTCAACTTCTGCTGAATCAACGCCCATCAATGCGAGGCCTTCCGCTGGTGTTCTCAAAAGAGGTGTTGCCCTTTTTTTGGATGCAACTTCCCCAAAACCTGTGTCCACNATATAAGTTCTCTTTTCATTTCTAATTACCCANACAAAATAGTCCAATGGCATTGGNACATCATGCTCGTCCATGTAAAGCATGTTGCCATTGCGGGTGCGGTTAGCATTATGTGCATATTTTACCGCATAAATTTCAAAAACTTCTCTCTCCTCTGATTTAGTCATTTCGTCTCTCCCAAAACGGTAATGTTCAATCATAATTTAAATACTATAAACTTTAGGCTCCAGAACGTAATATAATTTAGCCACGTAAGGTTCAGGGAGCTAAATAAATGGAGAGTATCACAGTTGGGTTCATTGGAACTGGCGCAATGGGCGAACATATGTGCAGACATATTGCCCAGAGTAACAATTATAGGGTTTTAGCCTATGATTTAAACCAAGCGCCTCTCGAACGACTGACTCAATACGGCGTTACAATAGCATCAAACTGCGAGGAGCTGGCGGAAGATAGCAATGTAACAATTCTTTCGTTGCCTGGTGGACCGGAAGTCGAGGCTATTTGTAACGACATACTGTTTTCCAAGGCCCGAAAGGACTGGACTGTCATTGATATGTCTACAACGCCAGTGAAACTAACCAGAGAAATTGCATCAAAATTTGACGAATTAGAAACAAAGTTTTTAGATGCTCCAGTAGCTAGAACCCAACAAGCGGCAATCGACGGAAACCTTTCTATTATGGTGGGCGGTGACTCAAGTGTATTGGAAGAGGTTGAAAAAATTCTTCTATGNATGGGCCCTGACATCACACATTGCGGACCTGTAGGCTGCGGACAAATAGCCAAAATTTTAAATAACATGGTNGTATTTCAGAACGGAGTTGCCCTCGCTGAAGCCATCACGATTGGCCANCAGGCTGGCATGGATGGCGGNAACCTNCTTGAAATTATAAACAAAAGTTCAGGTGGATCTTTCGTTGGAATGAACCATGGCATTAAATCTATGGTCCCCGGAACATTTCCACTAAAGCAGTTTCCGGCAAGATACGCGTTAAAGGACCTCTCATACGCCTTGCTTCTNGCAGAAGAAGGAGGTGTGAATGCCAAAGGCGCGAAACTCGCAGGCGAAATGCTAGAGTCAGCAATTGAAATGGGNCATGGCGAAGAATATTGGCCGACCATAATCAATGTAATCGACAAAAATTCTCAGAATTAANTTTTTTCGATTAGTTTTCGGTCCTTCCGAGGTTTCCCCGAGNATATACAAAAGCCTCCGCTAGAATGAAGAGTCAAAGAGATGAAACTAGGTACTTAGAGCGATGGTAAAGGTCCAAAAAGAACAATCTAACGATGAAAGCCAAAATTCGACTTTCNTGCTTCTCATCGTTATATCGATATTCACCGCCATAAGGNTCACCTTACTTTTAACTTCACAATTAAGCTTGCACGGAGACGAAGCCCAGTATTGGAGCTGGAGCCAAGATTTAAATTGGGGATATTTTACGAAACCTCCTCTNATAGCTTGGGTTATTCACGTCACCACTCTTTTGTTTGGAAATGCAGAATGGGCCGTTAGACTCTCATCNCCGATTTTACATGCNGGGACAAGTTTCGCTTGTGCCCTAATAGCAAAGGAAATATTTGGGAAAAAAGTATATCTTTGGGCAGGCATTACTTTTTTAACTTTGCCCGCTGTTTCCTTCTCTAGTTTTCTAATATCAACGGATGTCCCACTACTGTTTTTTTGGTCTATAGCCCTGTATGCGATGCTCCAAATCTTGAAAACACGCCACTTATCATGGGCTATTTTACTCGGCATCGCCCTCGGTCTTGGGCTGTTAAGCAAATATGCGATGTGTTACTTCCTAATATGCTCTTTGTTAGCATGTGGCCTAATACAAAAACACCGCTGGTTTCTAAAAAGCTATCATGTACTAATCTCGATACTAATTGCTTTAGTTATCATCTCGCCAAATATCTTTTGGAACTTCTATAGCGGCTGGGCCACAGTCACCCACCTTGGCGATAATATTAATCTCAAAGGTAATTTATTCAATCTAGGAAACGCGGCAAGTTTTTTGGCGGAACAGGCTGGTGTCTTTGGTCCAATATTGTTTGGGGTTCTGATAGCAAGCGTTATCAAGCTTTTAAGGAACAAATCTACAGATGCCGAAAAGTGGCTTCTCTGCTATATTTTGCCGATAGTGATGATTGTGACGCTTCAGGCCTTTCTTTCTCGAGCAAATGCTAATTGGGCAGCCGTTGCTTANGTCAGCGCAACCGCTTTAGTGTCTGGCTGGCTNNTTTCCAGAGCGAAANACTGGATATTATATACGTCCACAGCATTACANTCTTTAGTTTTAGTTTTTCTCGCTATCTACTTTTTGAATTTACCGGGTATAGAGCCNCCGTTAAAAAGTGACCCTCTTAGAAAACTAAGAGGATGGGATAAAACTTCGCAACAAGTAGCGGAGGTTATGGGAAAATACCCTGGCCATACATTATTAACTGACGACCGTAAGGTTATGGCTGCACTTATCTATGGCCTCAGGCAGGAAGTATACAAACCACTAATATGGGATTACGACGGCATCCCAAACCATCATTATGAACTTACTGCAAGATATTATGGAGAACCGAAGGATAACGTGTTACTTGTCGCGAAGTGGGAAACTCCTGCCCCGATACTTGAACGATTCGTTTCGGTCAAACGACTTAAAGCAATAAAGGTACCAATAGGAAAAAATACATTTCGCACACTACATTTATTCAAATTAAGCAACTATCAACCTGGATAAATTTTATGATGACGAAAAAATTCAATTCGTCCAGAATTACCCTTTTGGTTATAGCCCTAATATCAGTTTCTATTATTTTCGTCGTTTTTCCAAAAATTGATTTGCTAGTATCGCATCTTGTATACGAAAAAGAACACAATTTTCTGTTACGCGATTCCGATCTCCACGTTTTTGTTGATATCTGGATAAGACCATCAATCAAATATCTTGTCATAGCATTTATCTTTGTCTGTGTTTTCAAACTTTTTTGGGGGAGATCTGCAATAAAGCGACGCGTTAAGGTTGTCGTCTTTTTAATTGCTTCATTTTTTTTGGGTCCTGTTCTACTCGTGAACGGTTTATTTAAGGAATTTATCGGCCGAGCTCGCCCCAAAAACATTAGTGAGTTTGGCGGTGACAAAACATTTTCACCCGCTTTCTTCCCCGCGGATCAATGCGAAACAAATTGTTCGTTTGTATCGGGAGACACTTCTACAGCGTTCGCCACTATTGCATTCGCACTTTTGTTTAGTGGTAAGCTCAGATTCTGTTTGGTCGTCGCCGCTCTATCTTTTGGCGTGATCGTAAGTATCTATCGAATAGGAACTGGAGCACATTTCTTGAGCGATACTATTCTCGCAGGTTTATTTTGTATTTTAATTATTCTAATTTTGGAGAAGGCGCTTCTTCTAAAGACAGATTAAAATGCCGAATATAATAACGAGCCGCTTTTTCTAATGGCACGCTCCGCGAGTTACTTAAAAATACCCCAAGATTACAAATAGATGGGCAAAGGCTTTTCAGACCGATTTAATCCGAGACACTTATTTTCCAAAAAACCAAATTGCTCCTGATAGTAAAGCAGATATCGCTATCGCCCCGCCCCAAATTAAAGACACTAACAATCCCAATGATGGCTCGACACCTAAAACAGTAAAAAGCGTAACCACCGTCCCCTCTCTAACGCCCCATCCCGCTATAGAAACTGGAGCTAATTGAACTAGACTTATTATTGGGAGAATGCCGAGCATCGTCAGATAATTTACTTCAATACCTATTTCGAGTGCCAGATACCAGAGGCAGAGGGCTCCAATGCCGTGGATTATCAGGCTAATTAAGATAGCGTATCCAGTAGTGAGCCCTTCACGTCCTAATAAATTAGCTTCTACAAAAAGCTGCCTCAACCAATTATAATAAATCAATCTACTGAAACGCTTTTCAATAACCGCTCCATAATAAATAATTAGGAAAGATCCAGCTACAAAGGCAGCCGCAATTAACTGAAATGTAAAAACAGGCCAGGTTGGAGGGAAAAGCTCTTTCATAATAAAACCGGTAGCTAACAACAATACCATTAGGGAGACCAACCCCGTCGTGCGGTCCAATACGACTGTGCGCGTCGCTCGACCTACCGATAAACCGCGTTGTCGCGAGAGTTCTATTCTTATCAAGTCTCCGCCAATTGAGGTTGGTAAGATTTGATTGCTAAACATTGCACCAAAGTTAATTTGAAAAACACTGCTCGCATTTAGAAATGGCCCGGTCATTTTTCCTATAAGAAACCAGCGAAATCCTGCTAAAATCATTTGAACGAAGCATAATAAAATTATAAAAACTACTGCTCCTATGCTTATCGATTGCACTGCTTTTTGCATCGATTGAACATCGACCAAAAAAATCAAAAACACTACCAGCGCTAGACTTATCGACAAGCGGAGACCAGACATTTTCCATGATGGTTTTTTAGACCGCTCCATNTAANCCCTTTTGATTTTNAANTATGCTTTCCAAAGCACNNNAATAACCGCGATTATTAGGTAAAATNANCCAAATTTTGNGCTTATCTTCACCCCNAAAAACTAGTATTTCACAAACTCCAGTATTTTTGCTCCCCCAGAAGGAGTGTGCGCTCAAACGCCGATTTTACATCAATAAAAATTCCGTCCATTTTTATTGCCTCAAATATCGCCTCTCGATTTTCTCTTGTATAAAAGTCGTGGGGGACTATTACGAGTACTGCATCAAGATCTCTAAGATCATGCCAACTTGTTAAGTCTATTCCATGCGATTCAAGGAAACTCGATTCGCTGATATAAGGGTCATGAGCAAAAACTTTGCCTCCATATTTTTTCAGCTCATTTACAATTACTGGAGACTGACTATTCCTAAGATCGGAAACGTTTTCTTTAAAAGTCATCCCTAGCACACCAATCCGACTGTCGACGACCGATACTCCTGAAATCGCCAACAAATCGATCGTTTTTTGGCTTACGTAGTCGGCAAGGCTATTATTTAAGCGCCTGGCAGCTCTTATAAGTTCTGGATAATAACCAAGAGCCTCTGCTTTCGATATTAAATAATAAGGGTCAACCCCTATACAATGTCCCCCCACTAGGCCTGGGGTAAATTTTTGGAAATTCCACTTAGTGCCAGCCGCCTCTAGTACATCCGCCGTTCTTATATTCATCTTATCAAAAATAATTGCTAACTCGTTCATGAGCGCAACATTAAGATCTCGCTGGATATTTTCAACGATCTTAGAAGCTTCTGCAGTTTGGATTGACGATGCCGCAAAGAGACCCGCTTTAACAACCGGCTCATAGATTTTCTTAACCCTATCCATAATCTTGTCATCCTGAGCCGCAATCACCTTCACCACAGCCTCCAATGTATTCTTGTCATCACCAGGATTTATTCTTTCGGGAGAATATCCCAAAAAAAAATCTTTGCCTTGTTTTAGACCGGATTTCTCTTGGATAAGAGGACCACAAACATCTTCCGTGACGCCTGGGTAAACTGTGGACTCTACTATAATAAGATCACCTCTGGATATTACCTGCGCAACATCGGAACATGCATGCTTTAACGGATTAAGGTCCGGCAATCTTTTTTCATCAATTGGCGTTGGGACAGTAATTATATATGTCGTGGCCCGTTCAATCCTCGCAAGATCGACGGTAAATTCTAAATTACTCGGTATTACATTTTTTAAATTGTTGTTTCTATCAAATCCCGAATTGAGCTCTGATACTCTTTCGTTGTCTATATCATATCCTAATACCTTCGGATGGAATTTGGCCAAACTCAAGGCAAGGGGCAATCCTACATAGCCCACTCCAATAATAGCGATCGCATTTTCTTGCAAAGGTTCCATCCTGATATTGGGCTTATTCCATTATGAGAAAATTTTTATCTTAAACACAATCTAAGGGTGATTTGATAAAAATCATAAATTTCGCACGTTCTAGTGATCTCCACAATAATAACAAGTATAGTAAGATTGCTAGAAAAACTAGAAGGATTGGAGTTTCTTGTGCGAATAGAAAATTTGGACAGCAAAAAAGGCGTTATCATAGTAGCTGAGATTGGTAATAATCATGAAGGATCTTTCTCACTTGCAAAGAAGCTTATAGATGAAGCAGCTAAGGCCGGAGTTGACGCTGTTAAATTTCAAACCTTTCAAACAAAAACGTTCGTGGCCCCAACCCAGAAAGAACGTTTTCAACGTATGAGAGGTTTTGAATTAACATTTGATCAATTCAGAGAACTTGCCGAACATGCATGGGAAAATAGATTAAGGTTTATCTCCACACCATTGGATATGCCGAGTGCTCTTTTCTTATCGCAGTTTGCTGACGCTATAAAAATAGCATCAGGGGATAACACCTTTTATCCACTTATTAGATTCGCAGCGGAAACCAAAAAGCCACTAATAGTCTCAACAGGTTTTGCCAATGAAGCCACAATCGATCGCCTTGTTTCTCTAGTAAGCAACAGTCGAACGCAACTTTGTCTAGAAAACAATTTTGCATTGCTGCACTGTGTTTCTGCCTATCCCGTAGAAACAAACGATGCGAACCTAAGCGCAATTTCGTCATTGTATGAAAAATTTTCAGATAAACTTTCCATTGGGTACTCTGATCATACACTTGGATTGGAGGCCGCTACTTTGGCGGTTGCATTAGGGGCAAGAATTATCGAAAAACATTTCACGATCGACAGGCATTACTCTGACTTCAGAGACCATCAACTCTCAGCTGACCCAGGTATGATGAGCGAGTTGGTCACGAAGATACGCAATTGTGAGGCCTATTTGGGAGATGGAAAATTAGAACCTAGAAAAGTCGAAATTGATACTGAGCTGCCTGTAAGGAGGTCTATTGCGTCCACGAGAAAACTAGAGATAGGCCATGTTGTTGAAGATGACGATTTGATGTGGATTAGACCTGGAGAAGGTCTGCCTCCTGGTACTGAGCACGATATAATTGGCAAAACCCTAACGAATGAGATCAGAGAAGGTGAATTATTTTCTGAACAACACTTTTCAACTATCAAGCACCGATAATATAAAACTCTAACGAGAAACACATGTGTGGAATTGCTGGCGCAATTAGTAAAATAGATATTTCTTCTGAACGTATCAATCAAACCCTAGGGCTTATGAAAAACAGAGGTCCAGATGGCTCGCGGAGCGAAGTAATAATATTTAATAACCATAAAATATTTCTTCTATTCTCGCGACTTTCGATAATTGACCTCGAACCGCGCGCTATGCAGCCATTCTCAAGAGGTGCTCTAAAAATTATTACTAATGGAGAGTTATATAACCATATCGAGCTTCGAAAAGAATTAAACTCCCTTGGCCATCATTTTAAGACCAAATCTGATACCGAAGTAATGTTGGCTGCCTGGGAGCAATGGGGTGAAAGCTCCCTAGATAGAATGGAAGGAATGTGGGCATTTGCACTCGTCGATATAGATAAACAACAAGTAACTCTTTGCCGAGATAGATTTGGAGAAAAACCACTTTACGTATGGGAAACGAGTGAAGCCTACTATTTTGGCTCAGAGCCGAAATATTTAGCCACTTTAGCCGGCATTAAACCAAACATAAATTATGAACAAATCTCAAGATTTCTGGTTAATGGCTATAAGGCTATATACAAAAGACCTCAGACATTTTTTCAAAATTTTGGAGAAATCGCTCCGTCTAACTATCTTACTTTTTCGGATAACGGTTCTAGCTCGAGGGCAAGATATTGGGATCTGAAATATGCTCCCGCTCATATGGATGAGAAAACTGCTGTAGACGGCGTAAGAGCTCACTTGAAGAATTCAATGAAAGTACGTTTGAGGTCCGACGTGCCCGTCGCACTTTGTCTTTCCGGCGGTGTGGACTCAACCATTTTATCAGGAATGGCCGTGCAAGACTTCAATGAAAATATTAGCACCTTTTCGATTATTGACGATGATGAACGCTATAACGAGAAGGAAAACATAGATGCTCAAGTTTCTTTTCTGGGATGCACCAACTACAAAATACATACTAGTCAAGATAACTTTTGGGACCGAATGAGTAAGCTTATCGCTTATCACGACAAACCTATATCGACTCTGTCCTATTATTTGCATTCATTTATGTCAGAACAAATATCAAATTTGGGTTGTCGTGTGGCTATTTCTGGTAATGGTGCCGATGAATTGTTTGCCGGGTATTATGATCACTATTCATTTTGGCTTGCAGAGATGAGCAGTCGTTCAAACCACTCAAAGCTTATCGCCGATTGGACGAATAGTTACGGAAAATATGTACAGAACCCCATTTTGCAAAACCCGGATGTTTTTCTCCATAATTCTGCCCAAAGAGATCATATTTATCTCAGTGCAGAAGAGTTCTCCAGTTGGCTGATTGAACCATTTTGCGAGCCGTTCACAGAATCTAGATATTCCGACAATATTCTCCGCAATAGAATGCTCAATGAGCTAAAGCATGAAACAATTCCTGTTATTCTGCATGAGGATGACCGTAATTCAATGTTTTACTCTGTCGAAAACCGGTCGCCTTATTTAGATAGAAACCTTGCCGAATTTCTTTTCACAGTTCCCTCCAGACATCTAATAAAAGACGGGTTTGCAAAGTATTTACTTCGCTCGGCTGGCACTGGATATGTAAGTGAAACCGTATTGTGGGATAAAAGAAAAAAAGGTTTCAATGCACCGATTGACAGTCTTATAAATCGAAAAGACCCCCAAACAAAGGATCGTCTCCTATGCCAAAGCCCTATATTTGATATTGTAAAAAAAGAGAAAATCGAAAGGTTTTTGCACCAGGATATGAAAGATAACTCCCTATCAAAAAATTTGTTTAGTTTTGTATCTGTCAAATTATTTCTCGAACACCATGAAGGTTGGACAGTGTGAAGTATTGTAAAACCTGCATACTCCCCGATACCCGACCAGGCATTTTTTTGGACGAGGAAGGTATTTGTTCAGGTTGTCACGGATACCACGACAAGGCTAAAACAATAGATTGGTGTAAACGCGCCTTAGAATTTGAAAAACTGATATTTTGGGCCAAAAAAAAATCAACCAGCTACGACTGCATAATTCCTGTTAGTGGAGGGAAAGACAGCTGGTATCAAGTAATCAAAGCGAAGGAAGCACAACTCAAAGTTCTTTGTGTTACTTGGAAAACCCCGGGCCGGACCAAAATCGGCCAAAAAAATTTGAATTCTTTAATTGCAAAATTAAACGTGGATCATATTGATTTCACAATAGATCCCGAAGTTGAAAAGAAATTCATGATTGCTTCTTTTGAACAAAAAGGAGCCACAGGGATTCCAATGCATATGGCTATATTTTCAATTCCGATGAGGTTAGCCGCCCAGCTTAAAATTCCTTTGGTAATTTGGGGCGAAAATCCACAGTTAGAGTATGGCGGAAATAGAAAAGAACGGCTAGCTAACGAGCTCGACCTAGAATGGATATCGAAGCACGGCGTTACAAACGATACAAGTTTAGCAGATTGGATTGGCCAGCATGGATTAACCTCGCAGGACTTAGAAGCTTATCGCCTTCCATCGGAAGCACAGCTTAACCTTTTCAAACCCAGATCAATTTTTTTAGGCTCCTATTTCAAATGGGACTCATTTGAGAATGCAAAGATCGCTAGGCAGCACGGATTTGAGAGTGATGACAACCATCTCAAGACGGGGCTATGGCACTTTGCAGACCTTGATTGTCACTTTATATCGCTTCATCACTATTTAAAATGGTTCAAATTTGGCTTCACAAGAAGCTTTGATAATCTTTCGATTGAGATACGGCAAGGTTTGATGGATCGTAATGCTGCAATCAAAAAATTAACAGAACTAGGATTACAGCAACCGGATGTAGATATTGAAAAGTTCTGCGAATTTAGTGAAAAAAATCTTAAATGGTTCTGGGATATCGCGGAGTTGCATAGAAATAAGGAAATTTGGAAATTTGTCGACGGCACCTGGAAAATACCCAATTTCTTGATCAAAGAGTGGAAATGGTGAATTCAACAGAAAAAATAAACGGAAATTGTGTCTTTTGCGGAGGCGAGCTTGATGTCCTCGTTAGTTACCAACGTCCTCCCAAAGGGGAAACGAACTTTGATCTTAAACCATATTGGCGTCGACTTCTAAAATGTGTGAAATGTGGTCACAGCGTAAATCAGCATCACTTCGAATTTGACGCAGACTTCTACTCGAAACGCTATTCAGCTTCGACTTATAAAGGGCAAATGCAAACCCGATTTAAAAAAATAATGTCGCTTCCATTTGATAGTTCCGATAACCAACAGCGGTTTGATTTCATAAGCAAATTCATTACTAAATTTGGCGGCTCTCCGCCAANCCGTTGCCTTGATGTAGGAAGCGGTCTTGGTGTATTCCCTGCTCTACTTAAAGAGGCTGGTTGGACGTGTACTGCACTAGAACCTGATCCAGTCGCTTGTGAATTAATCTCAGAGCTAGTGGGTNTAGAAACCGTTAATGCAAATTTAATGGACGNAAAANATATTGGTTTATTCGATTTAATTACCTTCAATAAAGTAATAGAGCATGTTCAAAACCCAGTCTCTTTTCTAGCGGCATCAAAAATATTCCTTCGTCCGGGAGGATTGATATACGTTGAAGTTCCAGACGGAGAGACGGCCCTAAAGACTAGCGGCACCGAAAGCGAAGAATTTTTTATCGAGCATTTTGATATCTATTCTAAAAAATCACTAGGGTACTTGATTAACAATGCTGGACTTGAAGTTTTATCCCTTCAAAATGTAAATGAACCAAGCGGAAAGTTTACTATTCGAGGTTTTGCAAAAATTCAGGGAAGTTCTACTCTTGATGACTAAAACAAACTTTATTCTCCAGAATTTTGATACACAGATTTTCGGTTTTCCCGTCTATAATTATCGGCCGAATTCTCTTTCTGAAATAGAAAACGCGGCTGCCGAAATTCCAGCCGACGCCGGGTTGGTCTGCATGCGCACTCCCAAGAGCTGGTCTCATTTGATGCCCAAAACACAGTTCCGAAGAATAGAATGCTTAGTCGTTATGGAAAGTAAACTTGAAAATAATACTTCAAACAACTTGCCTGTTAATGTTCGTATTTGCTCACAAGCTGACGCCGAAGTTTGTAAAATAATCGCAGCAAACTGTTTTCAACATGATCGCTATCATAAGGACCCAATGATAGATGATCAAACTGCAGCGGCGACTAAGGCACAATGGGCTTTCAATAATGTTACGGAACGCGGCGACGCAAGCTTCGTCATTGAAATAGAAAATGAAATTTTGGGTTTTAATTTATGTCTACTGAGCACAACTACCGCCATTATTGACTTAATAGGGGTATCACCCACTCATCAAGGAAAAGGTTTCGGCCGAAAATTAGTAAAAGCAGCCCTCAACTATTACACAAACAAGGCACAAATTATTAGAGTAGGGACACAAAGTGATAATCATGCGTCTATATCCCTATACAAGTCACTTGGTTTTCGGGAAGTCGAAGAATATGTAACATACCACTGGACATCAAATCAAAATGAAGACCCGCGATGCAGAAAAAATTAAAAATAGGCGTCATTGGGCTCGGCGTAGGTGAGCAGCATATTATTGGATACCAACGGATTCCAAATGTTGAAGTTACAGACATTTGTGACGTAGATCCGTCGGCCTTGAAAGCTGTTGGTGATAGAAATGGCATCTCAAACCGACATCAAAACTATAAACGAATTACCGAAAACCCGGATATAGATGTAGTAAGCATAGCGAGCTACGACGACTATCATGCCCTCCAAGCAGTAAGCGCCTTTGAAAATGGCAAACATGTTATGATTGAAAAGCCTCTCGCTTTAAATAGGTACGATGCGGAAGCTATTTTGCGGGCACAACAGGATAGCGGAAGATATCTGAGCTCCAACCTTATTTTGCGAAAATCTCCTAGATTTCAAGAGCTTAAGACTTGGATAGAAAAAGGTCGTTTTGGCGAGATTGTTAGCATCGAGGGCGATTATCTTCATCAGATACTATGGAAGCTTACCCAAGGCTGGAGGGGAAGAATGGAATTTTACTGCGTAACCTACGGCGGCGGCATCCATATGATTGACCTAATGCGATGGCTATTAGGAGAAGAGGTCGCTGAAGTTTGCGGAATGAGTAATAAAAAACTAACACAAGGAAGCAGATTCAACTTTGATGACACAGTTACAAATCTATTAAAATTTAAAAGTGGCACCGTTGGCCGAACAACCTCAAACCTCGGCGCACAACGCCCACAAATTCACGGTCTTGCAGTTTACGGGACAGAGAAAACCTTCATAAATGATATACCTCACGCTAAATTATTCCACGGCGATAATAATGAGGACCTGGAAATCGTTGAAACCACCTATCCGGGAATAGATAAATTTGGTTTATTACCTAATTTCATCTCTGCAATACGTGATGATAAGGAGCCGGAAGTGTCAGCCAAGGATGTATTTCGAGTTATGGATGTTTGCTTCGCATGCTATGAATCACTTGAAGCAAAAAGAACACTCGATGTCGTTTACCTCATCTAAATTTTAGTTCAGGGCAAATTATGAGAGAGATAGATATTCCTTTTGGCCAGCCCATATTAGATGTCGAAGAAATAGAGGCCGTAAAAAAAGTTTTGGAAGGTCCTATACTCGCCCACGGGCCAGTTTGCGCCGAATTTGAAAATGCCTTCTCGGGATTTACAGAGTCAAAATTTGCTATTTCAGTGGCATCAGGAACCGCCGCACTCCACCTTTGTCTTTACGCATCAAATATTGGTCCCGGCGATGAAGTGATCGTACCGGCTATGAGCCACGTTGCGACAGCCCATGCTGTCGAGTATTGCGGTGCCAAACCAGTTTTTGCAGACGTTGATCCAAAAAGCGGCAACATATCACCAGAAAGCATTTCCAATTCTATAACAGAGCGCACTAAAGCTATAATGGTAGTGCATTTTCTTGGACTGCCCTGCGAAATGGACGCTATTAATAGGATTGCCAGTTCAATTGGCGCTTTGGTTTTCGAGGATGCTGCTTTAGCTTTGGGCGCGAAGTACGGAAATAAAATATCTGGAAATCTGGCAACTGCTGGGTGCTTTTCGTTTTACCCGATAAAACATGTTACCTCTATAGAAGGGGGCATGGTGACTACCAATGATGAGAGGCTCGCCAGATCCATTCAGCAACGAAAAGCCTTCGGTTACGATCACAATCATCAAACAAGAGTAAAACCCGGAATCTATGACGTCCCCGTTTTAGGCTATAATTACAGAATGAATGAAGTTGAGGCTGCTGTCGGTCTCTGCCAATTATCAAAACTGAAAGATAGGTTAAAGGTTAGAATGGATAACTACACTGCGCTTAAATCTGCTTTGGCAAGTTTAGATGAAATTACCGTTTTTGAGCCACGCCAAGGGAAATCTACTTCTTCATGCTATTGCTTGAATGCTGTCCTGACCCCCGACTCTAGTATTAATCGGGACAACATAGTCCAGGAACTTACCGCACAAGGGATTGGCACGTCCGTCCATTATCCAGGTCCAATACCAATGATGAGTTACTATAAAGAGAAATACGATTATTTGCCTGGTCAATTTCCTATCGCGGAATGGCTATCAAACAAAACCATTTCACTTCCCGTTGCGCCGCACGTTCCAAAAGGTTTTGAACATCGTATTGCAACTGCAATTAAAAAAGCGATCTATAATGCCCGTAAAAGTCTATAATAATTGGAAATTAAAATGACACTAGAAAAACCCTTTTTATCCAACGCTCTTCCAAGCGGTATAACATCACGTTTTGTGGATAATTCAAACGGCTTAAAAATGCATGTCTTGGAAGCAGGGCGCGAGGAAGTTGAAAAACCTTTAGTTCTTCTCCTTCATGGGTTTCCAGAATTAGCATACAGCTGGCGAAAGATTATACCTTTACTAGCAAATGCCGGATATCGTGTTTGCGCTCCTGATTTAAGGGGATACGGTCGAACCCTAGGCTGGGGGCCATTAAAATACGAAGATGATATGGGCTCCTTTACGTTATTAAATACTATAAGAGACGCGATTGGACTTATAAGGGCGCTTGGATATTCGGAAGCATTTAGTGTAGTAGGCCACGACTACGGGGCATCAGTTGCAGCTTGGAGTGCGTTGGTCAGACCTGATATCTTTAAACGCTGTGTGTTAATGAGTGCGCCATTTGACGGACCACCAAAATCACCAGAAATAGCTGAGGCAGTAGCAAACACCAAGAACGTGACGGACGATATCCATTCTGATATGGCACAACTAAATCGTCCCCGAAAACATTATCACTGGTATTATTCGACCCCTGCTGCAAATGACGATATGGTCAATTGTCAGCAAGGAATACATGACTTTCTTAGGGCTTATTACCATCATAAAAGTGCGGATTGGCTCCAAAACAAACCACATAAATTGGAAGCTTGGACAGCAACAGAACTTGAAAAGATGCCGACTTATTACATTATGGATCTCAACGACACTATGCCAGAAGCCGTGGCAGAAGAGATGCCTTCTAAGGCCGAAATACAAGCCAATCTGTGGCTAACAGATCAAGAACTATCAATTTACGCCGAAGAATACACCAGGAATGGTTTCCAAGGAGGTTTGAATTGGTATCGCAGAGGTACTACTGACATGGATATTAAATCCTTAGAAATTTTTTCGGGTAAAACGATCGACGTTCCATCCTGCTTTATTTCAGGAAAGAGTGATTGGGGAGTTTATCAACGTCCTGGCGCGGCAGAGCGAATGAACGGTCACGTTTGCACCAAAATGCTCAACTTTGAATTGATTGAGGGGGCTGGCCATTGGGTGCAGCAGGAGCAGCCTGAAAAAACTGCTGAACTACTTCTTAAGTTCTTCCAAGATAGTTAAGAACCCATTTTACTTTTATCAAATAACATCAATTCATTGATGAGGTGCAAATATGCTCAATAATTCTGCCCAAATAGTTAAGAGAGAAACAAAAGCTCTCTTGTTTGATCAGTATGGCACAATAGTAGATATGCAAAGCGGCTTAGTTGAAATGGTTACTCCATTTCTCAAGAAAAAAGGTTGGGCAGGAAATCCCAGCCAGTTTGTCACATGGTGGCGACGGAAACATTTTGAAGATTCGATGATCGATTCACTCATTGATCAAGGTCATACCCCCTATAGGCAAATTGGTCATCGAGCAGTTAGCCAAGTCATGGGCAGAGCAGAGATAGCATATAGCCAGGATGAGGTTGAATGGCTTATTTCGTGTATCGAAAAACTGAAACCGTTTCCCGATGTCGTGGAGAGCCTTGAGGCCCTAAAAAATTTATATCGATTATGCATACTATCCAATGGTGACCGCGATATGCTAGAGACAGCGAAAAAATATATTGGTTTTAATTTTGACTTAACGATATCAGTGCAGGAAGCTGGAGCTTTTAAGCCCGACCGGCGAACCTATGCCGAAGCTGAAAATATTATTCATCAAAAATTTGGAGAAATCGAAAGAAGTGGAATCCTTTTTGTCGCCAATCATGCATTCGATTGTATCGGTGCAAAGGCTTACGGATTTAGATCTGTTTTCATAGATCGACGAAAACGGCCCTTTGGGGAAAGTCCATTCCAGCCCGATCTTATTGTCGAAAATTTTGATGAATTAGCAGATCTTTTAACATAAACTTTCGTCTAAAATACTTTCCCCCAGACAGAAGAGGGTCAAATGCGCATATTAGTTGCGATGATGAAGCACGAAACAAATACATTTTCTCCTATACCTACATCTTTAGATCGTTTTTTTGAGTGGGGAGGTCATTTGGGTGATGACGCGTACCATGCGTATAAAGGCACTGGCATGCCCTTTTCGGCCTATATAGACGTAGCGGAAACAGCAGGTCATCAAGTTATAACCCCAATCGCCGCGGAGGCAATGCCATCAGGAATTGTACAAGCTGAAGCCTATAACTTTATGACAAAGCAAATCCTCGAAGCTGTTCAAACAGGTGTAGATGCAGCCCTGCTCGATCTTCATGGCGCAATGGTTTCTGAAACAACAGACGACGGAGAAGGAACTCTACTTNATGANATGAGAAAAATTAATCCACAACTACCNATAGGTGTGACCTATGATCTCCANGCAAACCTNACTCANAAAATGGTAGAAAACTGCACCTGCCTAATTGGCTATAAAACTTATCCTCATATTGACATGTATGAAGTAGGCTCACAAATCGCCAATATCTTAATTAATTCAATCAATGAAAATTATGAGCCCGTGATTTGTTGGGNACGACCTCCTGTGCTAGCTCAAACTTTAAGAATGGGTCACAACGACGAGCCTATGAAAAGTATCCTAGCCCTAACCAAAGAAGCCGAAAAAGATCCTGAAATCTTAGCCGCTACCGTTTTTGGCGGCTTCCCTTTANCAGATTTTAACGATGCAGGGAGCTCAGCATGTATTGTGGCAAAACACGATACCAAGCTGGCGAAAGACTGGTGCGACAGAATTGTAAAGCAGATATGGGAGAACCGAAGGGAGTTTGTTTATTCTGGCAGAGTATTATCGGAAGCATTAACTTACGCTAAAAGCCTAGAAGATGGCCCTACTATCCTGCTCGATCACGCAGATAACGTTGGGTCTGGCGGAACACAAGACGTTATGACAGTAATTGAAGAAGTCATCAAAGCTGGGTTAGAAGACGTTGCCGTGGCAGCCGTTTACGACCCCGAAGCCGTAGATTTAATGACTAAAGCAGGAATTGGCCAGGAAATAAGTTTAAATCTTGGCGGCAAGACAGATATGCCATCAATAAATACGAAGGGTCAACCGCTCAGAATTAAAGGCACAGTCAAAACACTTACCAATGGGGAGTGGATTGTACGCGGGCCCATGTATACCGGAGTTAAAGTCAGTATGGGTAATACAGCTGTATTAGCGGTTGGGGGTATGGAGATAGTTATCATATCAAAACATCACGAACCATGGGATACCGGAGTATTTACTTCCGTTGGCATCCAACCTGACAAAAAAAGNTATCTTCTTCTAAAGTCAAGAATTCANTATAGGGCCGGCTTTGAACAACTTGCCAAAAATACTATAACGTGTGACGGTGAGGGTGTGACAACTTCAGATAATAATCTATTAACTTTTAGAAAAGTTCGGCGGCCTATATATCCGCTCGACAACATAAATGAACCCTAAGGATCAAAAATGAACCGACTTGGCATCGCATTTTCTGGGGGGCCAACCGCCTCTGAAATTGTTGACTGCGTAAGACTTGCAGAGAATTTGGGTTATGAGTCAGCTTGGATAGCCGAAGGTCATGGTGGCGACCAATTTTCAATACTGTCTGGCTGTGCTGCCGCCACATCGAGGATCAAGCTTGGTACAGCTATCAGCAGTATTTTTGTCCGTTCAGCACCTACACTCGCGATGGCAGCGGCCACTGTGGATGAGTTGTCGGAGGGAAGGTTGATACTTGGGCTTGGTTCCAGCCACAAGGTACAAGTGGTACCAGAACATGGAATTGAATATAACAAACCAATTTTACGACTGACGGAAACAGTAAAAATTATTAAGGAATTACTACAAACCGGCTCTGTAGAATTCGATGGCGAAACTATTAAAATAGAAAGNTTTGACTTGTGGTTCAAACCACGGCGTCCGGAAATACCCATTTATTTGGCCGGTTTGTTTCCCAAAATGGTTTCTACGTGCGGTGAAATAGCAGACGGAATTATATTGACCCGCAGCACTCTTAAAACAGCCNGTGAAATCCTGCCGCATCTTGCAGCGGGCAGCAAGAACGCCGGAAGAGATCCCGCAGCAATAGATATCACTTCACTATTACCTACTGCTGTTTGCGATACAAAAAAAGAAGCCATAGATATGATGCGACCTGGACTAACATTTTATGTCGGTTTTTTCCCCCGCTACAACAAGCTGGTCGCCTCATATGGTTTTGAACAAGAAACCGCCGATGCAGCGGAGGCATTTAAAAAAGGGGATATGGAAGCCGCAGAACGATGCATAACAGATGCTATGGTCGAGGCAACAAGTATCGCAGGCACCCCTTCAGACTGCCTGGATAAAATCGAGGAGTATAGAGCTTCTGGAATCCAGCTTCCCATTTTAAGCCCATTTGTTCGCGGCAATAACGCAAAACTTGTGTTCGAAACAACAATCCGCGCCTGTGCGAGANAATAAGCCAGTTTCGCAATGGACAAGCGACGTCAATCTGCAATTGAGATTTTAAAAGAAGTTAAAAACGGTTCAACTATAATGATATCTGGTTTTGGGGAAGCCGGTGTTCCAAATACACTGCTTTCACAATTGAAAGAAATCCATCCTACTAATCTCACAATTATTGTTAATTCAGTAACAAGACCCCACTCACTNCCCCATGCCCTTATCGAAGCCGATATGGTGAGTAAGGTGATCACAACATCTGCCAGAGGACGAGGAAAGGGTTTATCTAAATTTGAAGAAAAACTTCGAGACGGTGAAATTGAACTCGAATGTCTTCCACAGGGAACCTTTTCAGAACGCATACGAGCTGGAGGAGCGGGTATACCAGCTTTTTTTTCACCGGTAGGCTACGGGACAAGACTAGGNGAAGGGAAAGAAACAAAAAATATTCAAGGAAAAGACTGTATTTTAGAGGAAGCTTTAACAGGCGATTACGCACTTGTTTCCGCNAACAAAGCGGACCNATATGGAAATGTGAATTTCAGCTATACGCAGATGAATTTTGGTCCAATCATGGCCACAGCCTGCGAGACGACAATTGTAGAAGCAAGGCAATTACTCGAACAACCGATGCCNCATAATCACATNCAATTACCTAGCGTTTATGTTGACCACCTTATTAAAAGTGAAGAAATAAACCATGAGTCTTAATAAAAACCAGATGGCTTGGCGTGCCGCCCAAGATTTAAAAAGTGGTTCAGTTGTAAACCTCGGNCTNGGAACACCTGTCCTGGTTTCAAACTTTGTNGAAAGCAGCAGGGATATTTTCTTTCAATCAGAAAATGGCATCTTGGGTGTTGGACCTGAAGCAACGCAAGAGGAAGCAAANCCAAATCTAGTTGATGCTGGGAGCAGAAAAGTAACTCTAATGCCAGGCGCTAGTATCTTCGACTCTGCCGCTTCATTTTCTATGATACGCGGTGGTCACGTGGATGTNACAATACTTGGGTCTTTTGAAGTCAGTGNTGGTGGAGATTTAGCCAATTGGGACTCAGGTGTTNCTGACAAGGCTCCCCTTGTTGGAGGTGCAATGGATTTAGCTGTCAGCGCCAAAACCACGTGGGTCCTGATGCAGCACAATACGAAGGATAATCGATCAAGACTAGTTGAACATTGTTCGNTGCCTCTCACAGCCAAAAACTGCGTAGAGCGAATATATACTGATATAGCTGTAATCGATGTTACTAGCGGTGGCTTTTTAACAAGAGAACTTATTTCATCNGTAAGTGAAGANGAGCTNNGCAATAGAACAAGTGGCTATATTAAGCTCGCCAATGACTGCCGCGAGCTAANGGCTCCNTATATCGGTAACTAAGGAGCTAATTCCTTAACCACCTCATTCATCCTGCTTAACCCGTCTCGGAGGTATTCTTGCGGCAGGGCTGAACTGATGCGCAAGTGCCCATCCAACCCAAAACAATCGCCGGGCACTAGCAATATACCCTTTTCCCTTCTTAATTTATGTACAAGATCGGTTGAATTGATAGGAAGATTATAGGACGTAAACGACAAAGCGGACGCCATTGGAGGCACTACGGAGAAGACACCGGGAATTTCATTTAAATACGTTTGAAGTGTTTCAAAACCATGATCTACTAAGTGTCGTGTCCTTGCTATCAGGGTACGCCTGACATCCGGCTTCAGCGCCAGACTAGCCAGTCTATTTCCAAGCATAGAACTACTTACAGTTGTATACTCGTGTCGCTTCCAAAGCTCCTTGATAATATACTCTGGCGCGACAACCCAACCAATTCGTAATCCAGGCAGCCCATATGCCTTACTTAACCCATTAACGACAATTACTTTCTCATACGACCCGTAAAANGATGGTGTTTCCTCGACGGAAGCCCGCTCCGCNCCTGAATACACTTCATCAGCCAACAACCACACATCAAATTTTCGAGCTATNGATACAACTGCTTCCATTTCCTCTTTTGAAAGAATTTTTCCTGTGGGGTTATTGGGATTGACCAAACTAATTATCTTAGTTTTAGGATTGACTGCATCAATTAGCTCTTGCCGGTCCAAAGCCCAATCATTGCCTTTATCGAGCGAGAAGGAATTCACTTTTACTCCTAAATTTTTTGCTGCCCCGCTAAACTGCATGTACGTGGGTTGCATAACAGCAATTTCATCCCCCTTTTTTAAAATAGTATTTGCTAAAATGTAATTTGCTTCTGATGCGCCAACCGTAACTAAAACATTTTCTANGTTAGCACNGTCATAAAACTCTGCTATTTTTTCTCTTAAAGAGTACTCGCCATTAACCTCTGGATAATTTAACGGCGTTTCAAGGAACTCCTCCATTTCTAGACCAGACATNTGAAGCAGTTCCCCAAGTTTAACTGGGTACACACCACTCTCAGCAAAATTGTACTCTACTGTCTGTTCCCAATCAGAAAGAAGTCGCTCTAGTTCAAANGGCTCGAAGTTCATTTATTAATCTTCCCCAAATTAAAAGCAATTGTGTATTTTNCTATTAAAAGCCAATATCTAAGACTTTAAAGAAAAAATTTAGATTTTCATGCTGAATTCTTTGAGAGCTCTAAAATGACCGAATATGACCTCTTGTTAACTGGTGGACGTTTGATCGATCCATCTCAAAAAATTGATGCTATAAAAGATGTAGCTTTTAAAGCAGGAAAAGTGGTGGATGTTAAAGATAAGTTAAATCATTCCCTTGCTAAAAAAGTCCAAAATATTTCTAACAACGTCATCACACCAGGGTTAATCGATCTTCATACACATATCTATTGGGGAGGCACGTCTATTGGTGTTGACCCAACCGACTATGCCCGCCGCTGCGGGACGACAACAATGATCGACGCCGGCACCGCAGGTGCCGGGAATTTTGCGGGTTTTCGGGAACATATTATTAAACCGACGGAACCACGCATACTAGCTTATTTAAATATTTCATTTGCAGGTATTTTTGCTTTTAGCGATACGGTAATGGTCGGAGAGTCTGAAGACTTGCGTCTCCTTCATCCCAGAGCTTGTCTTAACGTTGCTAATTTAAACAAAGATTTTCTTGTCGGAATCAAAGTAAGAGTAGGAGCCCGGGCAAGCGGTTCGATGGGACACGCACCCCTCGATATTGCTCTAGAGGTGGCAGAAGAAGCAGGACTTCCTGTGATGTGCCATCTCGATTGGCCGCCGCCCAGCCCGAAAGAAGTCATAAGCCGTTTGCGACAGGGAGATGTTCTAACACATTGCTTTAGACCTTTTCCAGCCGCACCAGCTAGGTCGGACGGAAGAATACGGGATGAAATTCTAGAAGCGAGAGAAAGAGGTATAATCTTTGATATTGGCCATGGCGTTGGATCTTTTGGTTTCGAGACTGCCGAAACTATGCTCGATGCCGGTTTTTTACCTGATGCTATCTCTAGTGATGTTCACTCTCTAAGTATAAAAGGCCCAGCCTATGACCAGTTAGTGACACTATCTAAGTTTTTACATCTAGGCATGTCTATTAGCGATATCGTTGCCGCGAGCACCACCGGCCCAGCTCGCGCAATTCGCCGCCCCGAGCTCGGGACCCTTAGTCCAGGCAGTATTGGCGACGCTACTATTCTTAATATTGAAGACGGCGAATTTATTTTTACTGACTCCCTTGGACATACTAGAACCGGCAAAAAGAAATTTGCTCTCAAGGGTATCGTTTTAGATGGAAAAATATGGGATTAAAGAGTTCATACAACTAAATCTATATCAAATCGCCTTTTACAGATATCTGCTATTATCTCATAATTAGAACCACGCCTAACCACTTCAAATGTTTCGACGTTGAGAAGAGTGGAGGACTGCTTGTAAAAATGATACTTACGAAGTCCATGATCGATAATAATATCTGCTATATCTGTAATCTCTTTTTCAATATCCTCTATTCTAAATTTCGTTCCAGTGAGTGATACGTTCGCCGACGAGCCAAATACCGGGTGCACTTGCTTCAATGAGAGTTTACAGATTTCCGCATGGAACGGGCCTGCATTCAAGAGCATAACAAGTGTTCCATCCTTGGTGCTTGCCTGAATAGCCTCTTTATCCAACACGTTAAGAAGTGGATGATCAAGTCGGCAAGGGCCCACGGCGCCCAAAGGTAAATCGTAGTCGCCTATTATGGTATTTATTACATCCCACCCTCTTTCAGAAAGTTCGTATAATTCTTTTGCTATTGCGAGGTCGCCAACCATTGCATTTCGTTTTGAGGCCTGCCGTTGCTTGGTATCAAATATCTTTTTTAGCGCCTTACCGGAACCACCGGCACAGGTATACCCTACATCCATTGGGATAATTGCTATCCCGCCTGACTTGAGAATATCAAATGCTCTAAGGGCATCCTGTTTAATAAAATCCGATACCATTACGGTCTCATCTTAAACGTCCTTGGACCCGCTTCTCTCAGCGGCGCCGACGTTTCAGCAAAGTCACATAACAGGGCCCGGGTATCTCTAGGGTCAATGATCTCTTCAATCCAAAAAGTTTCAGCAGATCTAAATGGCGATCGCAATTTATTTAGGCGATCTTCGATCTCGGCCAATTTTTTATCGGGATCTTCAGCGGCATCAATGTCAGCTCGATATGCAGCCTCAATTCCGCCCTCCAATGGGAGAGACCCCCACCGTCCAGAAGGCCACGCATAACGGGTGCAATACCTGCCACCATTCTTGTGAGCTGCACCGGCTACCCCAAAAGCGTTTCTCAAAATTACTGAACACCATGGTGTAGTTGTTTGCCACATGGCACTCATGGCGCGGACACCTTCCTTAATGGTGCCAGATTGTTCTGACTGCAAACCAATTTGAAAACCGGGACAGTCGACAAAATACACTACCGGCAGGTGGAAGGTTTCTGCCATATCAACAAATTTCATTACCTTTTTGCAAGTCGCGGCGGTCCAGCAACCACCGTATGAATAAGGATCACTTGCCATTATGGCAACCGGCCAACCATCCAAACGAGCAAAACCTGTTATAACGGATTTCCCGTACTGTTTCCCCATCTCAAAAAAAGAGCCTTGGTCAACTATAGACTCGACTATGGGCCGCATCTTATAAACTTTTCTAATATCTCGCGGAACGGAATCAATTAGGTGATCAACACGACGATTGGGGTCGTCGTGTTGATCACCCCTTGGAGGTAATTCATAAACAGAATTAGGCAGATAAGANAGGAACTTTCTAGCGCATTCAAATGCTTCTTCTTCNGTATCAACGGCATGATCGACAGCACCCGCTTTTAACTGAATTTGATATCCCCCCAACTCATTCTTTGTTAGATCCTGTCCAGTGCGTGCCACGACTGGGGGGCCAGCTACAAAAAGTGCCGATTTTTCTTTAATCATGACGGAGTAATGTGATGCGGCCAGATGCGCGGCGCCTAGACCGGCAACGGAGCCCAGCCCCAGAGCCACCCGAGGAATTGTTCCCATATTTTCTACTACTAATTCCCATCCGGCTACTCCTGGGACATTTGCCCGCCCCGTCGTTTCGATTGTTTTGACAGAACCACCGCCACCAGATCCTTCGACTAGGCGAATTAATGGGAGCCTGAGAGCGAGTGCCATTTCTTCGCACATATTGTGCTTGCCTTTTATAGTGGCATCAGCTGAACCGCCCCGGACCGTGAAATCATCACCGCCAATAATTACAGGCCTCCCATTCACCTTCGCTTTTCCGAAAACAAAGTTGGAAGGCGTAAGTTTCTTCAAGTTATTATCTGAATCGTATTCAGCTAGGCCNCCAATCTTTCCGGTTTCATGAAATGAGTTTAAGTCCGCCATCAGTGCGATTCGTTCACGGATTGTATACCGCCCGCCATCTTTTTGCCTTTTTACTCTTTCTGGCCCTCCCAGCTCTTCCGCAAAAGCCTCGCGTTTTCGCAGCTCATCTAGCTCGTTTTGCCACGTCATAATCTTTCCTTATATTGCTTCTTTGATGAAATCTAACTGTTGACGTTATGTTAGTCAGAATACTTAATTTCCATCAACATCACTTTAGTGTTTTATCTATAAATCAATAAAAAAAATTTGTGTGAGATATGTATTGTAAAATGAGAGAATTGTTTATTTACTTTTTTAACATCAATTGACTAACTACTCTAACCAATAAAAAATAATCAATATTGATTCTAGGAGAAAGTATGCCGGAAATTAAAGTTCATAGTGATGTAACAGGGACTGCCTGGAAGATTGTGGTTTCTGAGGGGCAAGCCGTAGACGAGGGTGATGAACTAATGATTGCTGAAGCCATGAAAATGGAAATACCCCATCTTGCACCCGAAGCAGGGGTAGTCAAAGAAATTTGTGTGAAGGAAGGGGCCGCAATTTCGGAGGACGATTTACTCTTCATAATTGAAACCTAGCACTGGTCTTTTGAATTAAAGATAAATCCAATGAACAAAGTATTGATCGCAAATCGCGGTGAAATCGCTTGCCGAATAATTCGTACCTGTAAAAGCATTGGATTTCCCACTGTAGCGGTATATTCGGAAGCAGATGAGAACTCACAGCATGTTTTGTTAGCAGATGAGGCTTACCTCATTGGCTCACCGCCAGTGCAAGAGAGTTATTTAAATAGCAAAAAAATTATAGAAATAGCGAAAAGAAGCAAGGCTACTATTTTACACCCTGGTTATGGACTATTAGCTGAAAATGGAGAGTTTGCAAACGATGTCGAGACATCGGGCCTTAGTTGGGTAGGCCCCTCGCCGTCGACTATAGCGGTTATGGGTGATAAAGGAAAAGCAAGGGAGATTGCTCGTCAATCAAGTGTTCCTGTTTTACCGGGTTCTCCATCAATCACATCCTCGGATTTTGATTCGCTGCCAGAATTAAGCAAACGACTTGAATTGCCGCTTTTAGTAAAAGCTACCGGCGGGGGCGGCGGGATCGGAATGCGCCGTGTAAGTGACAAAGCCAAGCTTTATGAAACAGCTAAATCCGTATCAGAACTAGCTGAAAGATTATTTGGGGACTCCAGTATCTTCCTAGAGCACCATGTTGAGAACGCTCGTCATATAGAAGTTCAGGTTTTTGGGTTGGGTGACGGAAGAGTTTTTCATCTAGGTGATCGGGAGTGCTCTGTTCAAAGACGATTTCAAAAAGTTATAGAAGAAGCACCCGCGCCCAATATCCCAGCATCTGTTCGATCCGAAATGGCAGAGTCAGCATGTCGGCTAGCTGCCAGCCAAAACTATTCAGGCGCAGGCACGGTAGAGTTTATTTTAGATGTAAAAAATAATTCGTTCTATTTTTTGGAAATGAATACACGGATACAGGTAGAACATCCAACTACTGAAATGATCAGCAAGCAAGATATTGTCTATCTCCAGTTAATGCAGGCTATTGGGAAACTACCCGAATATTTGATGGACAGCCCAGCCTATCTTTCTGGACATTCAATAGAGTGTCGCTTATACGCTGAAAAACCTGAAAAAAATTTCATTCCCTCACCAGGTCAACTCCGGGTGCTACGATTTCCCTCCCCGTCTAATTTTATTCGCATAGAGACCGGTTATATCGAAGGAGACAAAATTACCTCTTTTTACGACCCTATGATCGCAAAAATAATTACCTTTGCTCAAGATAGAGATGAGGCTATTCAAAAAATGCGGTCAGCGCTTGAGGAATGCCAAATCGACGGCATCTCTACGAATCTAGCTCTACTCAAAAGTATCCTAAAAGACCCATTATTTGAGGAGGCCAAGGTCAACACAACCTACTTGGAACAAAACAAGGCAACTTTATTAAGCTCGATATAGATAAGCTATTCAGCTGCAACAGCTGAATCTCCATCTCGAACAAGTCGGGTATAATCTTCTCCAAGGACATTACAGACTTCGCCAGGTATGAAAGAGTAATTTCCTATCTGGCCTACAGGAGTTACCTCAACAGCCGTACCCGTCAAGAAGCACTCGCTCGCGTTAGCCATTTCCTCTGGCTTAATTTGACGTTCCACTATTTCAAAGCCACGTCTTCTGGCAAGATCAATGACGGTTCGCCGTGTGATGCCATCTAAAAAACAGTCGGGTGTTGGCGTGTGGAGCTTCCCGTCATCCATGACAAAGAATATGTTAGCTCCCGTTGCTTCAGCAACGAGCCCTCTATAATCCAGCATAAGAGCATCATGCATTCCGGCAGCTTCTGCTTCATGCTTGGCCATGGTACAAATTTGATAAAGACCAGAAGCTTTACTCTGAGTCGGCGCAGTATCTGGTGCTGGCCTTCTCCACCGAGACAATTCCATTTTTATACCTTTGGTCTTCGCTTCAGGATCAAAATAAGATGGCCACTCCCAAGCTGTTATTGCAAGGTGGATGGTATTATTCTGCGCAGATACCCCCATCATTTCCGTGCCACGCCATGCTATTGGTCGAACATAACCATCCTGGAAGCCCATTGACTTAACAACGTCAGCTTTTGCCTTCTCAATTACTTCTGTTGAATATGGGATTGCATAACCAACCGTTTCAGCTGATTTATGCAGCCTTTCTGTGTGTTCTACAGATTTAAATATCCTCCCATTATATACACGCTCTCCTTCAAATACAGCGCTTGCATAATGTAAGCCATGTGACAGAACATGGATCTTGGCCGATCGAAAATCTATCAATTCCCCGTCAAACCATATAGAACCATCTCTATCGTCAAAAGCAGGTGAGGACATGATCATATTTCCTAAGAAGTTAAATTGGACTTATTTATCTTACAATATTTAAACCCATGATATAATGGTATCGATGGATAGCTTTTTCCAAAGTAGTGCAGGATAATATTTTAGGAAAATATGTCAATATGACTGACGTAAAAATGCATTCCGGGTTTAGAGATTTTGAGGAAGAAGAATTGCGTCAAATAATAGAGATGCTTTTCTTNGCATATCGAGACTTTACTAAAGAACCAGACAAAATGTTGGAAGCTATAGGATTGGGGCGTGCACATCATCGCACAGTTTATTTCATTGGCCGAAATCCNGGAATTACAGTCACGGGCCTATTAGATATTCTGAAAATAAGAAAACAGAGCCTATCTCGTGTTCTGAATCAACTAATAAGCGAAGCCTACGTTTTTCAAGATATAGCAAATGATGATCGGCGCAAAAAACTGCTTTATCTTACGGACAAGGGTATTGATTTAGAGCAACGTCTTACTGCTAACCAGCGCAGAAGAATTGCAAGTGCCTGCGAAGGCAATAATGAACAAGCCATCAACGGCTTTAAAAATATCCTAACAGCAATCATCAACGATGTGGACCAATGGCGTTTTTCCTCTTCCTCCGAAAAAAGTCTTCTCCCTCAAGTAAATTCTATCGCACAGCGAAAGAGCCGTTGAATGAATACAAAACCTGTCCCCACGGATTTATCGCATATTCTCCTTGTCGATGATGATAGTAGGCTGCGAAATTTATTGGATAAATATCTAACTAAGAATGGTTTTCGGGTAACGTGTGCCGCTGACAGCATGCAGGCACGAAAGTTTCTAGGTATTTTCGAGTTTGATATGATTTTACTGGACGTTATGATGCCTGGAGAAACTGGTTTGGAGCTTACAAAATATCTCAGAGCTTTTAAAACTGTACCAATCCTCTTGCTGACCGCTATGAATGAAACCGAAGATAGAATTCTCGGATTGGAGACAGGTGCAGATGATTACTTATCAAAGCCATTCGAACCCAGAGAACTTTTGTTACGTATTGAAAATATACTGCGTCGAGTAAAGCTAGAAGATCAAATAACTCGCAATGAAGAAGTATTCCAGTTCGGCCCGTATCGTTTCGACCTCCGTTCTAACTTGCTTTACCGTGGTCCCATAATGACCAAGCTGACAGAGTCCGAAACCGTAATATTGAGAGCATTCGTTGCTTCACCAGGTACAGTTTTAAGCCGGGATGATCTTAGCAAGCTAGATTCAAGCAATGTCAACACAAGAACCATAGACGTTCAAATAACGCGCCTTAGAAAAAAAATAGAAGATGACCCAAAATTTCCCCGGTATTTGCAAACTATTCGAGGACAAGGCTATGTCTTTAAATTAGGATTATGAAAATTTTTGGTAAACCATATTGGGCCAATAAGGCCACACATCAAATCAAGAATGTTTTGCCCAAGACACTTTTCGGGCGTTCTCTGTTGATCATAGTAACCCCGCTTATTTTAATGCAAGCTATCTCTACTTTTGTTTTCTTTGACCGGCACTGGGATACGATGACCCGGCGTCTTGCACATACTTTAGCTGGTGATATTGCATTAATTGTGGACTCACTTACGCCACTCCCGGAACAAATACGCCTTAACCAAATAATTGTTAAAGCCGATGATCTCCTGCATATGCGGTTAACCTATAATCCTGAAGAAATTTTGATTAAGAAGAATGTTGTCAAACCGTGGGATAGAGTACGCTCTTCACTACAAGAAGCCCTTAAGGAACGCGTGCGACGTCCCTTTTCAATAAATACCGAGAAAAAAAACCGACGAATAGAGATTAACGTGCAACTTCCGCAAGGCGTATTGCATGTAGATGTGCATCAAAAGCGACTGTATAGCTCAACTCCATATATCTTCTTGATGTGGATGATAGGGAGTTCTCTNGTNCTTTTTGCNATCGCCATAATCTTTATGAGAAACCAGATACGCCCCATAAGACGATTAGCCATCGCTGCNAGAAGTTTTGGTATGGGTCGAGGCTCAANTGAAATAAAACCTAGTGGAGCTACAGAGGTGCGGCAAGCAACACAAGCGTTTAGGCAAATGAGAGAACGTATAACTCGTCAATTTGCACAGCGCACAGAAATGCTTGCGGGGGTATCCCATGATTTAAGGACCCCACTTACCAGGATGAAACTCCAAATAGAAATGTTAGAACGAACTCCNGAAACGAAAGAGNTACAGGATGATATTCAAGAGATGGAAAGAATGATCGAGGGCTATCTCGCATTTGCCCGTGGCGAAGGCAACGAGTCTTTAGGAGAAATAGAATTAGCAACTCTCATCAAAGAAGTGATATCAGTTGAACAAAGAGATGGCTCTTTGATAAATTTTATCAATGAGAGTAACAAACTAAAAACCGTGGCTCTNCGGCCTCAGGCGATAAAGCGAGCCATTACTAATTTGGTAATCAATTCTAAAAAATACGCCAATACAATTTGTGTTAAGTTAGAGCATAATGTAGACCATGTATTAATTACAGTTGACGACGATGGGCCGGGAATTAAANCTGAGCATCGCGATGACGTNTTCAAGGCGTTTTTCCGTCTTGATCCATCTAGAAATACCAGCACTGGTGGAACAGGCCTCGGTTTAACAATTGCCAGAGATATAGTTCAAAGCCATGGAGGAGACTTACACTTAAACCAAGCGCCAATTGGCGGACTAAGAGCGGTTATAAGACTACCTCTGTAAAAAGTATTAGCCCCACAAAGGTAATCGCAGCATTGGATTTCTAGGCCATATCAACGCAATTAAAAGAGCCTTCCTCCATTTGGGACCGTTTTATCAAGAGAAATTAAAACAACTTCACCGGAANTATCGGGAAATCCTAGGACGAGTATTTCACTCATGAACTTTCCGATCTGTTTTGATGGAAAATTCATTACGGCTGCCACCTGACGNCTCATTAAACTTTTTTTCGTATAATTTTTTGTCACCTGAGCGGAAGTTTTTCGGATACCAAATTCTTGGCCAAAATCTACCCAAAGTTTATAAGCAGGTCTTCGAGCCTCTGGAAATTCCTGAACATCAACGATTGTACCTACCCTAATCTCTATTTTTTGAAAATCATTGAATGTGATCGTTTCCTGGGATTTAACACTCATTTCCGTATTTTTCTCTATTGCCGTTCCGCCACACCATTCATTTTGTTCATTTTTTCATCCACCAATCCAATGGAAAGTGCTAATGACTCAGCCCACTTCAAGCGATCGTCAAGAATACGCGTTGTAACCGTTGTGTCCCTATTTCCCTCGGTACACCACGCTCGCATTCCAAGTAGAAACACCGCAGTCAAGCCTTTAATTTTGATAATGCCCTTAATACCCTGTGTTGAAATCCCGACTGTTTCAAGACTAGACCGCATTGATATTTTTATTGCCTTCGCCGCAATTACAAACATTTTTGGATCTTGTGCGGTAACTCTCAGCAACTCACGAACACCATTTTTATATGGCGCTAAAACGTCAAAACGAACGAGCAGTATTTCTAGTAATCTCTCTCTTACTGGGATTTCTGGATCAAAGACATCAGAATCTAGACCTTCAAGTGTTAGCTCATCTATAAATTCCGNAAATGCAGGNAAAATACCCGTCTTATCCTTAAATTGGCTTTCGAGTTCAGCCTCTTGGATTTTTTGGCTGCTGGCGAGCTCGGAAAATGTAAGATCGTTCCAACCACCGTCAGCTATTAGTTCCATTAACGCGCCAAATACTTTTTCTTTATTCATTCTTCCCGTTGTATTGTTTTTTGCGATGCTACTTTAGCCTGCCAACTCCCGTGATCTAATAGTAGCCGCATTTATTGCCTCATCAAAAATTGGCTGTATACCTTTTTCCCCCATTAAAACATCAAGCGCAGCAGCTGTTGTTCCACCTGGACTTGTAACGTTAATTCTAAGCTGGCTAGGTGCTTCTTCACTTAATCGAGCCAGCTCGCCAGAACCGGAAACTGTTGACCTTGCAAGACGCATGGCCAGGTCAGGCGGCAGACCAGCATTTACTCCAGCTTTGGCCATTACTTCTATTAATAAAAAGACATATGCGGGGCCACTCCCCGATACGGCTGTAACAGGATCCATAAGGCCTTCTTCACCAACTAAAACAGCTTCCCCAACCGAGGACAGAAGTTCACCACACAACGCCGATTGTNGTTTTGGTACATTGGCATTTGGAACATAAACTGTGATACCGCGCATAACAGCCGCGGGGGTGTTGGGCATAGCTCGTACTACCTGAGCATCTTCACCTAGATGTTTTTCAAAATACCCTAGTGTTTTTCCTGCGGCCACAGACAGAAAAGTCGTTTCTTTTCCAACTAACCGTTTCAGATCGGGTAGAGTTTCGTCCATTNCTTGCGGTTTTACAGCTAAAATCACTACTGAAGGAACAATGGTTTCTGATATTGCTGATGCAGTTCTAACTATTTTCAAATTTGGGATTTTCTCGAACTGCCTGGTCGCCTCCTCATTAGGCTCCACTATATAAATTCCTTGGTCAATGAAACGGCTTTCAATCCAGCCGGCCAGCATGGCACCTCCCATCTTTCCACACCCTATTAAAAAAAGCGGTTTAGTCATTTTATCTAGGCTTCTCCCACGACATCTATAAGAGCGGCGTTCATTGCTTCATTTGCTGTTTTACCGCCCCATATTACAAATTGGAAGGCTGGATAATATCTGTCTGATTCGCTCACGGATACATCAACTAAGTCTTCGAGCTGCTCTACGCTAGCAGGACCCGCTCCTCGTAAAAGCAATGTATGACGGAACATGGGGGTACCATCATCTGATGATAAGTCAAAATGTCCGAGCCAAAGTTTTTCATTTATAAGTGCGAGTAATTGATGCACATCGGCGTGACTTTGAATATCGACTCTGGTTTCGAAAACGCACGAAAAGTGAAGCGCCCCCATCTCTTCTTGCCAAAGAAAAAACAATCTGTAGTTACACCATCTTCCATTTATCTCAACAGCTAACTCGTTCAATCCTGTCCGTTCATGAGGCCAATCATTTGCGCCCACTATTTCAACTAATAACTCGAGTGGATTATCTGAGCTGTTTTCTGAATCAACATAACTAACTGACATTAGCCAACTCCGCTACACTACCGGTATCCAACAAACCTAGTGACCGTAGTAATACAAAAACAGGTTTCTACTATATACAGNTACAATCTCATAACGTTGTGGTGTGTCAACCCCTAACATACAAGATTTGGTATAAAATTTTAAAGGGAACCCAGTTTAGAAATAAAATTATTAGAAATTAATTCTTTTTACTACGGGAGGCTGGTTTTGTAGTTTTGGATCTGCTGCCGGNAGAGCGAGCTTTTCCGCTCGATTTTGATGAAAGTACCGTTTCGATGCGCTCCAGACGCTCATATATTTTATCCTGTTCTTCCCGCGCTTTTTGGGCGAGAGCCCGAACAGCATCGAATTCCTCTCGTGCCACCCACCCTTTATCGTTTAGAAATCTCTCAATACGTTGCTGGATGAGTTGCTCAAGCTCGCTTTTAGCTCCTGCAGCCATAGACATTGCTCCACTCGCCAAACGAGCCAAGTCTCCTAAAACGCGGTTACTCGATTGCATTTTTGAACCCCTATAAATGATTCCAGTGCCATTTAGAACGTAGAAGTATTTAACCAAAAATCAACTAGAAATTCCTCATTGAAATTACTCAAGTTAGCAAAAAACTATTTTACAAATTAATTTGATGCTATTAGAGACGCTGACAAAGGAACATAAAGCCATGTATTTAATTACAGGAGGAGCAGGATTTATTGGATCTAACCTTGTCGCAGCTCTTTGTGACCGTGGCCATTCCTCAAAGATCGTAATTGTAGATAGGCTAGGAATAGACCATAAGTGGAAAAATATAGCCAAACACTTAGTTTATGAAATAATAACCCCCGCACAGCTAAACCCATTTCTCGCTGATCATGAAAAAGAGGTCGAAATGGTTTTCCATCTTGGCGCGATTTCTTCAACAACTGAAATCGACGTGGACTTGGTTCTTGAAAATAATCTTCAGCTTTCGATCCTTCTTTGGAGATGGTGTGCTAATAACAATATCCCTTTCCTTTTTGCATCTTCTGCAGCTACCTACGGCAATGGTGACAAGGGGTTTGATGACAATTTGACATCGGACCAAATGGCAGGACTAATGCCTTTAAATCCTTATGGTTGGAGCAAACACTTTTTCGATCGTTGGGTTACTTCAACGGTAGAGAGAGGCGGCCAGGTGCCACCACAATGGGTTGGTTTGAAATTCTTCAATGTATACGGGCCAAATGAAGGTCATAAAGGTACCCAGAGCAGTCTAATTGCCCAATTATTCCCACGAATACTAAGCGGCGCCCCATCGACATTATTTAAATCTCATAAAACTGGTATCCTGGATGGAGAACAAAAACGAGATTTTATTTGGGTAGATGATTGTATCGAGGTAATACTCTGGTTTTTTAGTAACAAAAATATATCCGGAATATTCAATGTAGGAACCGGGGAAGCAAGGACTTTTAGGGACCTCACTTTGAACATCTATACTAATCTTTCACTTGAACCAAATATAGAGTTTATCGACACACCCCCGAATATAGAAAAACATTACCAATATTTCACTCAAGCCTCCCTGGTAAAGCTTCGCGCGGCAGGTTTTTCCAAAAGTTTTACATCCCTAGAACAAGGAATTAAAAAGTATATAACGAATTTTCTTAATACCAATGACCCGTATCGATAATTATGTACTACAATCTAGCTGACTTTTTTATTGACCCCGTTGCTTTAAAAGTTGGACCAATAGTCGTACGCTGGTACGCTTTGGCTTATATAGCTGGCTTGCTTTTAGGATGGCGATATTGCGCGCTTTTACTCAAACGAAATCCCTTTGTGATGAAGCCAGAGCAACTTGAAGACTTACTCTTTTATGCAACTCTCGGTATAATTATTGGCGGTCGCTTAGGTTACGTATTATTTTATAACCCTATGTATTTTTTCCATAATCCTTCTGAGATATTTATGATATGGCGCGGTGGAATGTCTTTTCATGGCGGACTTTTGGGAGTTTCTTTCGTTGCACTGCTATTCACTTACAAAAAACATATACCTTTATTTCTACTCACTGACTTGTTAGCTATAAGTGCTCCTATTGGGCTTTTTTTCGGTCGCCTAGCAAACTTCATAAATGGAGAACTCTTTGGACGTATAAGTGACATGCCATGGGCTGTTATNTTTCCAACAGGTGGACCGTTNCCCCGACATCCTAGCCAACTCTATGAGGCTTTCTTGGAAGGTTTTTTGTTATTTGTACTGCTTGGAGTTCTNGCGTTTTTTACAAAAATCAGACATTTTGCTGGTGTTTTAACATCAATATTTCTGTTCAGTTATGGATTNACTCGGGCAATAGTTGAGTTTTTCAGAGAACCTGATCCCCAGCTCGGTTTTTTTATGGAACATTTCACAATGGGCCATCTACTTTGCTTACCAATGATATTCTTAGGTATNTTTTTATTTGTATATTCCATCAAACGCCCACCGGTTCTCCATGACTAGCGCTTTATCAGATTTATTAATTAATAGAATTAAAAAAACCGGACCGATCAGTGTTGCAGAATTTATGGTGGAAGCTCTTCATCATAAAAATATTGGTTACTACACTAATTCAGACCCATTCGGNGNTGCCGGAGANTTTACAACAGCTCCAGAAATCTCGCAGATCTTTGGGGAATTAATCGGGCTTTGGGTTCTCAATGCCTATAGAAATCAGGCAAAAGACGATCCGCTNTGTCTTGTGGAACTTGGCCCAGGCAGAGGAACCTTAATGTCCGATATGGTCCGAGCTATTTCAAACTTTGCAAACTTAGAAAAGANGGTGGAGCTTCATTTAGTAGAAACGAACCCTATTTTACGAAAAGTACAAGATNAATTATTAGCAAATTTAAAACCTACATGGCACAACGATCTTTCTACTCTGCCGGATCAACCCTGGTTTCTTATAGCGAATGAGTTCTTAGACACGCTCCCNGTGCATCAACTCATAAAAAATAAAAATCNGTGGAATGAGCGCCTAATAGATTACAATTCTGCCGATAAGTGTTTCACTTGGACGTCAACCCAGTCACCGTCGCGATTATCACTTTTGNTCCCAGAGGAGATTTCTGCAAAAGCAACTAAGGGCGCTTTGATAGAGTTCTCACCCGCTACACTTGGTGTTATCAAAATAATAGCAGACAACATAGCCCGGAAAGGCGGGGCCGCGTTACTAATAGACTACGGTTATGTGGAACCTATTTTCAAACCATCCATTCAAGCGGTTCGCGCTCATAAAATTGTTGACCCCTTGTCGAATCCCGGCATCAGCGATCTCTCGTGTCACGTAGACTTTCAATCCATTACGAATGAAGCTCAATATCATGAAATTGATTTCCACGGACCTATAACCCAAGGTGAGTTTTTAACAAACATGGGAATAAATGAACGAGCCGAAAGTCTAAAGCGCGGATCCACGATACAACAAAGCAAAGATATTGATANTGCAGTAAAACGTCTCACANATCGAAAAGAGATGGGTCAACTTTTTAAAATAATTGGCCTCACTGCAAAAGACTCTCCATTGCCTCCGGGCTTCACAAACTAGTAAATATTTTAAAGAAAGAGGAGAACCCTTGTTAAAGCTAGAGGTGTTAAATAAACCCCTAATTTCCCATGCTTTCTTTACTAGAAACGGTGGAGCAAGCGAAGGCCTATACGGATCGCTCAATTGTGGTTTTGGGTCAGGTGACAACAAACAGGCCGTTGAAGCTAATAGAGTAACAGCAATGAAGAACCTTGGATTACCTCCGGCAGCGCTTTACACATGTCACCAACATCATAGCAATAACGTGTTTTTTATCGATGGCAGATCATGTAATACAATATCGCCAAAAGCAGATGGTTTGGTTACGATTACCCCTAGCATAGCTCTTGGCATACTAACGGCCGACTGTGGCCCTGTACTTTTTGCCGACCACAGGGCAAAAGTAATCGGGGCAGCCCATGCTGGCTGGCGNGGGGCTTTAAACGGGATTCTCGAGAACACTATAAAAAAAATGTGTGATTATGGCGCAAATTTATCCAATATTTCGGCTGGGATAGGCCCCATGATTGGTCCAAAATCTTATGAAGTTGGGCCTGAGTTTCCCGAAGCTTTTTTAAGTCAATCAAAAAAAAATGAGAGGTTTTTCTCCTCAAGTAGTCGTGCGGGATATTATCTTTTCGACCTGCAAGGATACATTCAAAATAGACTAGAACTAAATGGGATTAGGGAAATTGGTTCTCTCGAACGGGATACCTATCCAGATAAAGAACATTTCTTTAGCTACAGGCGCGCATGTCACCAGAATGAGCGGGATTATGGCAGGCTTTTGTCAACTATAGTACTGCAATGAGTTTTGCTCTGGATTGGTAAACTTAATATGCCTCATCTTTATATATTTTTAATAGCTTTTTTGATCGGTGGTTTAAGTACGTGCATATTAATATAAGAATAATATTCATACTGATATGCATGAACTGTGTTGCTTGTGGTCAAATCCCACAACCTTTTCAAAAGTCTAAATTACAAAAAGCAGCGGATAACCAATTGTTTGCGCCTGCAAGTGGAAGTTTGATAGTAAAAGGCATAAACGGACCTGTGGGCTGGGTGGGAAATGCATTCGCAACAGCAACAGCGGATGCACTTAGAGAAAAAGGATTGCTTGCAAGTTCAAGATGGCAGAATCAAAAATCTTTTGTTCTTGCCGCAAATGGCTATCAACAACTATATGAGGATCGTCCTCCAGATCTGATTGTAACTTGGTTGCTCACCGACAAGGAGGGCAACGTCAAGAAAACTTTAAAAACGCGAANCACGCCGCCTGNACAATTTTGGATAAACCCGACTAAGCANATTTTTAGACAGGTNGTCACCCNTAAGACCGAGGAAATTATTAANTGGCTAAGAAGCAAAGACGACTCNATCACTAAAGGCCAGCAAACTATCCGAATAAGTATCGGATCCATAAACGGTTTAACTGAGCCACATGGAAAAGTTTTTAGAANAAGACTTATCAAAACATTAAGACAACATAACGTAAAGCTAGTTAACAATGGTGTCCAAAGCCTAGTATTNTCAGCGACTGTTCGGAAAATATCCATCGGACACTCTAAGAAAGAAATAACAATAGTCTGGACATTGAGCTCCCCAGATAAAGAGGAAATTGGGCGTATTAAGCAGAGTAATTCGATCGACAAAATCAAAATTGCTAATAATTGGGATGAAATTTCAAACCAAATTTCTCTTGGAGCAATAGANGGAATACTTGATTTAGTTGGGGTCTACAGATATGCGAAAAGGTAATCTTAAAATAAAGTGGAATAGGCCTTGCGCCATGGCACTTTTGACTGTTAATAAAAACTCCCGGATTGCTTCTAATCAGCAAATTGGAAAGTGACTTTTAATGTCTACAAAAATCTTATCTTGCAATAGCAATAGACCATTAGCTGATGCGATTTCGAAGTATATGGAGCTTCCCCTCACAAAAGCAGACATTCGAAGATTTTCGGATATGGAAGTTTTTGTGGAAATTCAAGAAAACGTTCGTGGAGAAGACGTTTTTATAATTCAATCAACATCTTCACCAACAAATGATAATCTTATGGAGTTACTAGTTGCTTTAGATGCCTTAAAAAGAGGTTCGGCCAATCGGATAACGGCCGTCATTCCCTACTATGGATATGCTAGGCAAGATCGAAAATCAGGTCCGAGAACGCCTATTTCTGCGAAGTTAGTTGCTAATCTTATAACGGTTGCTGGTGCCNATAGAGTACTTACAGTCGATCTACATGCCGGCCAGATTCAAGGTTTTTTTGACATCCCAACTGATAATCTTTTTGCTGCTCCCGTATTTCAGTCCGATATTAAAGAGAAATATGGTGATAAGTCACTTGTTATAGTATCACCAGATGTGGGTGGAGTGGTACGAGCCAGAGCTCTCGCAAGGAGCTTGGATGCTGACCTTGCAATCATTGACAAGCGAAGAGAGCGCGCTGGCGTCTCGGAAGTTATGAATATAATTGGTGAAGTCGACGATAGGCATTGTATATTAGTTGATGATATTGTTGACTCAGGCGGTACGTTATGCAACGCAGCAGAAGCTCTTATGGTTGCAGGTGGCTTATCAGTATCGGCCTACATAAGCCATGGAGTACTATCTGGAGGCGCCGCTGCGCGAATTAAAGACTCCCCGTTAACTGAACTTGTTACAACGGACAGTATTCAAGCAACTGAGGCGGTGCTAGCCGCTCCCAATATGCGCCAGATTACGATAGCTCCCTTATTGGGAGAAGCTATTCTACGAATAGCAGAATCCCGATCCGTTTCTAGCCTTTTTGACTATAACACATCAAATTAAGTGAATTTGAAAGGCTTACTTTTCAAAAATTTAACTAGTCTTTTGCAGAAAAAAATATTAAAACCTGCCATGCTTTGGGACAGACAATTTCCAGCACCCCTGGAGGCTGGTCCTANTTTTAAACTTAATTAAGGAGAAATTTGATGAGCGATATAACGGTTCTTGCTGCCGCTGCTCGAGAAAGGGTCGGTAAGGGGTCCGCCCGCGAAGCNCGGCGACAGAATAAAATTCCTGCAGTTATTTATGGCGATAAAAAAGCCCCTGCATCCATTACAATCGAGCAAAAAGTTCTTGTTAGGCACCTACAAACAGGTGGTTTTTTTAATACTCTTTTTGATATCGAATTAGATGGAAAATTGAACCGAGTTCTACCTCGCGATGTTCAGCTACACCCTGTGACGGATATTCCTGAACACGTCGACTTTCTGCGGGTAACCTCAACTACACGCATTTCTGTGGAAGTGCCTGTAGAATTTCTAAATGAAGACGAATCTCCAGGTTTAAAAACTGGCGGGGTATTAAATGTCGTGCGCTACAATGTTGAAGTTTCATGTACGCCAGATTTGATACCAACGAGCTTAGTTCTTGATCTNGCAGGNACAGAAATTGGTGATAGTCTGCATATAAGCGCAGTGAATTTGCCAGAAGGCGTAACGCCTACAATTACAGACCGTGACTTTACTATCGCCACAATAGCCGCACCGACAGTTGTGAAAGAGGAAGAGACTGTTAGTGATGATGAGGCGGACACAGAAGTAACTGAAGGTGAATCAGTGTCAGCAGAGGGCGAAGAAGAGGCTGAAGAGGGCGACGACAATTAGTAATGTAAAGACCTTTTTCAGACTTAGTTTGGGAGTGGACTTTTGCATCTGTTGATAGGACTAGGTAATCCAGAAGAAAAACATAGATATAACCGTCATAACATAGGTTTCTTGATAGTAGACAAAATCGCGCAGGAGTTCCAGTTCCCGCCTTTTAGAAGTCGGTTCAAAGGGATGCTGAGTGAGAGTTCTATAGACGGAATTAATGTTAAACTATTAAAACCTTCGACCTATATGAATAACTCTGGTGAATCCATAGTGCAGGTGATGCGATTTTTCAAACTCTCTCCTTCTCAAATTTTTGTATTCTACGATGACCTCGACCTTGCCCCGGGAAAATGCAGAATCCGACTAGGTGGTGGTACTGGTGGTCACAACGGCTTACGAAACATAGAGAAGTATATAGGACCTGATTATTGGCGAATTCGTATTGGAATAGGTCATCCCGGGAACAAGAGACTTGTGTTGTCGCATGTGTTGCATGATTTCAGTAAAGAAGAGATGGATGGATGGGTAGCCAAAATCATGGAAGCCATTACGACCCATCTCAACTTACTGATACANGGGGAAAATAATTCTTTAATGTCAAAAATTGCCCACGTAATGGTGCCATCCAGCAAAGCTGATGATGGGTTAGAGGAATAAACTAATTTGCTGGGGCCTTAAGGACGGTATGGAGATTATATATGGGCTTTAATTGTGGAATAGTTGGATTACCAAATGTAGGAAAATCGACATTATTCAATGCACTCATATCTACCGCGGTGGCGGAAGCTGCAAACTACCCCTTTTGCACAATTGAACCAAATAAAGGNAGAGTAGCAGTCCCAGATAACCGGCTTTTAGAAATTTCGGTATTGGCTAATTCGGCGAAGGTTATTGAGACTCAACTTGAATTCGTTGATATAGCAGGATTAGTAAAAGGAGCTAGCAAAGGGGAAGGTTTGGGGAATAAATTTTTAGCCAATATAAGAGAAACCGATGCCATTATCCATGTCTTGCGNTGTTTTGATGATGATAATATCACCCACGTTGAGGGTAGTGTTCACCCAATCCGCGATATAGAAACAATTGAAACTGAACTACTTTTATCCGACTTGGAAAGTATCNCACGTCAAGTATCAAATATTGAGAAAAAAGCCCGAAGTGGNGACAAGGATATTAAGAGCCAATTGGAGATAATGAATAAAATAGTAGCTGTATTAGAGGAAGGTACAGCAATTCGAAAATTCATGAATTGGGATATCCAAGACAAAAAATTGATAGAAAGTTTGAATATGCTTACTTCTAAGCCTCTCGTTTTTGTATGTAACGTAGAGGAAGAGTCTGCCACAGATGGGAATTCTTTGAGTAAAGAAGTAGAAGCTTACGCAAAANAGGACGGTTCGGAATGCATAATAGTTTCTGCTGCTATCGAAGCTGAAATTACCCAGCTGACGTCCCAAGAAGAGAAAAATGAATTTCTAACAACACTGGGGCTAAAGGAAGCGGGTCTAAATAAGCTAATTCGCGCAGGCTATAATCTTCTCGACCTAATTACCTTTTTTACTGCCGGTCCGAAAGAGGCCCGAGCATGGACGCTTCCAAAAGGTTCCACTGCTCCTCAAGGAGCAGGCCGTATTCACTCCGATTTTGAAAGAGGCTTTATTAGAGCCGAAACGATTAGCTATGACGACTATATTGCCCACGGCGGAGAAAATGGTGCTAAAGATGCGGGTAGACTAAGAATAGAAGGGGCCGATTATTTGATAAAAGACGGCGATGTTCTGCACTTTCGTTTTAATGTTTGAATAATCTTTAACGGTCCCAGTCGCTTTAATTGAAAGCACATCGCAAAGAACGGTGCTCTTAATTAAAGGGAAGCTGGTAAAGCTGAAAATTCAAGCAGCAGATTTTACGGNCTCATAATTTTATCAAAGTATCTTTTGAATATTGGAGAATATTTATGGGAGANCTTCTNAAAACTACTGCATCAGATGGCCATGAGTTCACTTCATATCTTACACAACCNACGAGTACCCCATTAGGTGGTCTAGTCATCATCCAAGAAATCTTTGGGGTNAACAAACACATTAAGNGCATAGCAGATAAGTATGCTAAAGAAGGCTATNTAGTAGCAGCNCCCTCACTTTTCGACAGAATTGATAAAGGCATAGAACTAGGCTACGAACCAGAGGATGTTGAAAGAGGGCGTGCTCTCAAAGACATTACTGGAAATGACACACCTCTCAAAGATATCGAAGCAGCAAGATCTATTGTCAGTGCGGCAGGAAAAGTTGGTGTAATTGGGTTTTGTTGGGGNGGNNCTTTGACATGGCTTGCTGCATGTAAAATTCCAGGTTTTGCATGTGCATCGTCTTACTATGGAGGCGGAATTGGTGAACTCATTTCGTTCACATCAAAATGCCCCATAATATTTCACTTCGGGGAGGAGGACGATTCAATACCTATAGACGAAGTCGAACGCGTCAGGGTGAACCAACCAAATAGCCCCGTATACTTTTATCCCGCAGGTCACGGCTTCAATTGCGACGAAAGGGCAAGCTTTGAACCAATCAGCAGCAAGATAGCAGAAGAGCGCACATTGGAATATCTAAGGCAATATCTGGCCTGAAATAAAGTCTTTTCAGTTTTTTTATCCCAACCCTATAAACGCTCTTCATCCTTAAAGCGCTTATTTTGGCAAGGGCCTCTCAGTGGGACAAGAAAACTAGTCTGGTCTATTCTATCCGTCTTCCAGTTTTTCTTTTAAAACTCTGCCTGCTATAGCATCNAGTCGCGCTACCATCTCCGGGGCTCTGCTATCTGGAGATGTCACTATCGCAAAGTCAAGGGCACGATCTCCGCCCTGAATATCTTCTTCGGGCCGAACTTTAATACGAGGCAAAACATTTTTAACTAATAAGTTTGCGTTATCTCGATTTTTCACAATAACTTTTATGACACTTTCTACCGATACCGCCTCATGCTCNGGGTGCCAGCAATCGTAATCTGTCACCATTGCAACTGTNGCATAGGGAAGCTCTGCCTCCCTCGCCAATTTCGCTTCTGGCATATTAGTCATCCCAATCACGTCACATCCCCAAGACCTATATAAGTTACTTTCTGCCAGTGTTGAAAATTGTGGACCTTCCATACAGATGTAAGTTCCACCTAGATGCGACCGTAACCCTAGTTCTTCACAAGTATTGTGCAAGGCCTTTTGCAGACGGAATGAAATTGGGTGAGAAAATGATACGTGNGCCACACACCCTTCTCCAAAAAATGTTTTTTCTCTAGAAAACGTTCTATCAATAAATTGATCCACAAGTACAAAATTCCCAGGCTCATATTCCTCTTTTAAGGAACCTACGGCGCTTAGGGAAATAAGATCGGTAACACCTACTCTTTTAAGAGCATCAATATTAGCTCTATAATTAATTGCTGTTGGTGTCAGTTTGTGTCCTCTCCCATGCCGGGGAAGAAATACGATCGGGACACTATTTATTTCCCCAAATAGTAGCTTATCCGAAGTGTTGCCAAATGGAGAGGGTACCGATTTCCACTGGGCTCCTCTCAGTTCCTCGAGTTCATCAATCCCGCTACCGCCAATGATACCTATTTTTGCTTTCATAAGCGCAGTCCTTCTCAAAAAAATAGGCCGCTAAAATAAGCGGCCCACTCAACACATGGTAAGCATTTATCAGTGAACGTCTGACCATATCTTCTTCTTACTGTAGTAAAAGAGCCCTGTCATTACGAGTAAAAAGATAATCACCATTACGCCCATTCTTTTTCTCTGCTCCATATTAGGCTCGGTTGCCCAAGCAAGAAACGCTGAAACATCGCGGGCTTGTTGCACCAACGTAGCTCGCGTACCGTCCCCATATTCAACCCCGTCTTCCACAAGAGGAGAAGGCATTGCTATTTGATTTCCTGGATAATAGGCATTGTAATACATACCTTCCCCAACTTCCTTACCGGCGGGGGTTTCATGGTAACCACTTAGCAATGCATAAATATAGTCGGCTCCGCCAGCTCTTGCATCTACCATTAGCGAGAGATCTGGCGGAAGTGCCCCGTTATTACTCGCTCTCGCAGCATTATCGTTTGCATATGGCGCTGGCCAAACATCAGAAGGAATAGCAGCACGTTCGAACATTTCGCCATCATTGTTTGGGCCATCTTTGACTTGAAACTCGGCTGCTATCGCCTTTACCTCGTCCTCATTAAATCCAAGATCAGCCAAATTTCTAAACGATATAAAATTTAAGGAATGACAGGTAGCNCAGACTTCTTTGTAAACTTGCAACCCTCTTTGCANTTCACCCCGGTCAAAAGTGCCAAACGGGCCATTAAACGACCATTCCTGAGAAGGGAACGCGATACTTTCCGCACCGTTGGCGGTTATAGAAATCGGAGCAGAGACTAAAACTGAGAGCAACAACGCTATAAGCTTAGAACGGATAGTCATCATGATTTCTCCCTAGCAGCAGCCGGGGCAGGCGCAGGCGCTCCATTTCCNCNTCCAAGCACTGATTTACCGATGCTCCGCGGAAGTGACCGCGGTGTCTCAAATATTGAGAGAGCCGGTAAAAGTATAATGAAGTGGAAAAAATAATACACTGTGCATAGCCTCGAGAGGATCACATAAATNCCTTCTGCAGGCTTAGCACCAAGATAGGTGAGNGCAACGCAATTCACTAAAAACACCCAAAACATTATTTTATAGATTGGCCGGAAGGTTGCGCTCCTTACAGGCGACCGGTCCAACCAGGGAAGAATGAATAATACGCCTATGGCGGCAAACATTGCCAAAACACCAAGGAGCTTATCAGGGACTGCTCGCAAGATTGCGTAAAATGGAAGGAAATACCATTCTGGAACGATATGTGCTGGAGTTACCATTGGATTTGCCGGGATGTAATTGTCCGGATGCCCCATGGAATTGGGCAGGAAAAATACAATAGCAGCCATGATAGTTAAAAAAGCACTTAGCCCAAACATATCCTTTACAGTGTAATAAGGGTGGAAAGAAACTGTATCCTGTTCACCTCGTACATCAATACCAAGCGGGTTGTTAGAGCCAAATCGGTGAAGAGCGACGATGTGCAAGACAACCACCCCTACAATCACAAATGGAAGCAGGTAGTGGAGGGAGAAAAACCTGTTTAAAGTTGGATTATCAACTGAAAATCCGCCCCACAGTAGGGTAACGATCGATTCCCCAACAAGCGGTATTGCCGAGAAAAGGTTAGTTATCACCGTAGCACCCCAAAAGCTCATCTGCCCCCAAGGCAATACATAGCCCATGAAAGCAGTTGCCATCATAAGCAGCAAAATTACAACACCCAATATCCATAGGAGTTCGCGCGGGGCCTTGTACGATCCGTAGTAGAACCCCCTAAAAATATGAATATATACAACTATGAAAAAGAAACTCGCGCCGTTGGCGTGAATATACCTTATGAGCCACCCATAATTAACGTCACGCATTATTCTTTCAACGGATTGAAAAGCGTGGTCGACATGTGCTGTATAATGCATTGACAGTATGACCCCTGTAACGATCATTATAACAAGGGTTATTCCTGCTAATGAGCCAAAGTTCCACCAATAATTAAGGTTCTTTGGGGTAGGGTACTCGTGCATTTCGTGATGTAAAAACGTAAAAACTGGTAGCCGATGGTCTATCCATCTTGCTATCGGGTTAGTTAATTTTGGGCCACTCATGATTTTCTTCCTCAACCGATCTTTATAACATCATCAGAGATATACTTATACGGGGGAATGACAAGGTTTGTCGGCGCAGGACCTTTTCTTATACGACCTGATGTATCGTAATGAGATCCATGGCACGGACAGAACCATCCTCCCCATTCACCTTTCGGGTCAGTTGCTTTTTGACCTAGTGGCACACATCCGAGGTGAGTACAAACGCCAAGGAGCACAAGGATTTCAGGTCGCGGGGTGCGATCAGCGTCTTTTTGCGGATCCGGCAACTCCGATAGCTCTACCGCGGAAGCTTCCTCTATTTCTGCTTTCGTCCTGTGTCTAACAAACACAGGCTTTCCACGCCACACCACCGTCACGGACATCCCTTCCTGTACACCCGATACATCAAATTCAGTGGTTGATAGAGCGAGAGTGTCAGCGGCCGGATTCATTTGATCAATTAGCGGCCACGCAACACAAGCTGCTCCGAGAGCCGCGGCCGAGACACTAGCAACATGAATGAAATCCCGCCTTGTCGATTGGTCATTAATATCAGCCATAGCGATCAATTTCCCCTGTTTGTACTTCCTCGAATATTAGCCTACAACCTTATTCGAGGCCCCCTTAATTAGTGCGACACCTAGTCGCGTTGGGCTTTTTAGTTTTAATAGTTTTCTTGCCAAGTATTCGTATACTGCACGAAGAAGAAAAATGCAAAGAAAGCGANAGAAAAATGTTAATAAAAATCATTTTAGCACGCTATGGGTTACTTTCATGCGATTAGCCCTTTTTCAGCCTGATATCCCGCAAAATACAGGAGCCATAATCCGTCTCGCAGCATGTTTTGGGATTTCCCTAGATATAATCGAGCCATGCGGTTTTGTTTTATCTGACTCAAAATTACGCCGTTCCAGCATGGATTATTTCCATTTGGCAGATATAACGCGACATATCTCATGGGAAACCTTCCTTCAAGGGCGCAGCGACTCTAGATTAATACTTGTCACAACCAAAGCCGAGAAAAACTTAAACAACTTCATTTTTAATGTTAATGATACTCTAATTTTTGGTCGAGAGAGTAGTGGTGTTCCCCAATTAGTTCACGATGCTGTTTCAGATAAAGTTAAGATTCCAATGGATAGGAACGCCCGTTCTTTAAATGTTGCAGTTTCCGCCGGAATTATACTCTGGGAAGCAGTTAGACAAACCCAAGGCCTAACCTAAATCGCATTAACTCTTTTGTCGGCGNCCTCGCCTACGCAATCTGTTTTGGGTAGAATTGGTTTCTGGCTCACTACCATCCGTTGGCGAACTAAATTCACCCAGTTTTTCGGCAATATGGCTAAGCGAAGGCGGTTGTTTTTTTTCTCTCACCTCTAATTTTGCTCTCATTTNAGCCAAGTGCTTTGGCGTCGTCCCGCAACAGCCACCTATTATTTTCGCGCCAGAATCTCTTGCTAAACATGCGTATTCGCCCATTAATTCCGGCGTCCCGTCATAATGAATATGACCGTCTAGATATTTTGGTATTCCCGCGTTTCCCTTCGCAATAATTGGTAATTGATTGTCACTGGAGGAAAAACCCAAAACTGTTCTAAGTAAATCACTAGCACCCACACCACAATTTGCACCAAATGCCAGAGGTCTATTGGGCAAAGAATTCACCAAGTTCACCATATCCATGGAAGTGAGGCCCATCATTGTCCTGCCAGCAGTATCAAAACTCATAGTGCCGCACCACGGCGTATTAAGGAGAGCGAAGGCGGCTGCCGCCGCTCTGAACTCTTCGGCTGCCGAAATGGTTTCAAGCCAAAGAACGTCTANGCCNCCCTCGAGCAGGCCTGTTGCCTGTTCGTGGAATATTTCAACAGCGGTATCGAATTCCATGGTCCCAACAGGTGTAAATACATCGCCAGTCGGGCCAACACTTCCAGCAACAATTATATCTCGTCCAGATTTGTCTGCTACTTCCCTNGCTAACTCCGCAGCCACCTTATTGATTTGTAGAACTTTATTTTGTGCGCTATGCAATTCCAATCGGGATGCGTTGCCCCCAAACGTGTTGGTCAAGAAAATATCGCATCCAGCATCCACAGAGGCTTGATAAAGTTTTGTTATTTTTTCTGGTGAAGTTAAGTTCCAGAGTTCNGGCGCGTCTCCGGACTGGAGACCTGCTTCAAATAAATTTGTGCCCGTGGCACCATCTGCTAAAAGCCATTCGGCATCGTCCAGCCGTCTTTCTAGCAAGTGCATTGTTGCTCCCTTAGAAAAAAATCGGACAAACTTCTACCACTAGCAAGCCCGGCGAGGCAACGATTGGGTTTTGGTTCGTTGCCTCATTTTATATTAGCCTGCTTTTTTAAGGGCCTGTTCCAAATCCTCTAGAATATCGTCGATATGTTCAATACCAATCGATAGACGGACATAGCCTTCAGATACCCCCGTACTCAATTGTTCTTCCGGTGATAACTGACTGTGTGTTGTGCTAGCTGGATGGATTGCTAATGATCGTGCATCGCCTATATTTGCAACATGGTAAAACATCTCAAGNGCATCAATAAATCTTTGACCACTTTCTCTACCACCATCAAGTTCAAAACCCACGAGCCCCCCATAACCACCGGCCAAATAATTATCAGCATTATTTTTTTGAAAACCTGTTTGCAAACTTGGATAGATTACATTGGTTACACCAGCCTGTTTTGTAAGAAACTCTGCAACCTTTTTCGCATTACTACAGTGTTCTCTCATTCTTAATGGTAATGTCTCTAACCCCTGTATTACCTGGAATGCATTAAATGGTGAGAAGGCAGATCCCAGATCCCGGAGTAATGTGGTTCGAGCTTTTATGATATAAGCCACCGGACCAATTGGCTCAACGGCTTTGACCCAAACTGCTCCATGATAAGAAGGATCTGGTTGGTTTANCGCCGGTTGTCTTTCTTGATGATCCTGCCATGGAAAATTACCCCCATCCACCAGCAGACCGCCAATGGATGTTCCATGACCGCCTATATATTTTGTCGTTGAATAAACAACCACGGCAGCTCCGTATTGAAAGGGTCGACAAAGAATCGGTGCGGCTGTGTTATCCATAATCAGCGGTATACCCAGTGCCCTTCCAATATCAGCCACCTCAGCTATAGGAAACACATTGAGCTTTGGATTTGGAAGTGTCTCAGCGTAATACGCGCGCGTTTTTTGGTCTGTCGCTCTTTTGAAATTTTCTGGATCTGATGGGTCAACAAATCGAACCTCAATACCCTGATCCCGCAACGTATTATTGAAAAGATTCCAAGTCCCGCCGTATAGATCTGTAGAGCTTACAACATTGTCGCCAGCCTTTGCGAGGTTTTGAATAGCCATTGCGGATGCTGCTTGCCCCGAACTGACCGCTAATGCAGCTGCTCCACCCTCTAATGCGGTTATTCTTTGCTCCAATACGTCGCAAGTGGGGTTCATTATTCTCGTATAAATATTTCCAAGTTCGGAAAGAGAAAAAAGATTTGCTGCATGTTCAGTATTTTTAAACTGATAACTCGTTGTTTGATAAATCGGCACCGCAACCGAGCCAGTCGTAGGGTCTGCTCGGTGACCAGCGTGCAACGAAAGAGTTTCCGGATTTTGTGAGTTTTTTGTCATATCAATCTTCTCCAAATAATCGTTTTCACAAATAATTGAAAATATGTAGTCTTTGAAAACGCCTACGGAGAGATCTACTTAGATAGAAACGAAGTTACCCACGTCACTTTACTCTAAGTGGGATAACCTCCCACGCTTTAGCGGCACTTTTTATGCGCCCGCAAGCTGAAGCTCAAATCGGCGCAATGGGATAATACCTGCAATAACAATAATGTCAANATATAAAGATATGTTTATATTGTTATCATAAAATTTTTCTGGCGCATCAGTGGCTTTACACGTTAAAAAACTAATTATCCCTGATTAGAGACAAATTGTTTTCAGGCTATCTAATGCCCAAATACAAAATAAAGATCGAGTACGATGGCTGTAATTATGTAGGTTGGCAGCGCCAAAATAATGGCCCTTCTATTCAGGCGGCAATTGAAGGAGCCGTTTTAAGCTTTTGTAGAGAAAAAGTGGAAGTGGTAGCAGCCGGCAGGACCGATTCAGGTGTTCATGCGTTAGGTATGATCGCACATTTTGAGTTAATAAATAATATTTATGACCCTGCTACCGTCAGAAAAGCACTTAACTTCCATCTCGGCGCGCAGCCTATAAAAATTATTGATACTGAGATTGCACCGGATACCTTTCACGCTCGATTTTCTGCGATAGAACGACGTTATTTATACAGGATATTAAACAGGCCGTCGCCACCCGCTTTAGATACTGGGAGAGTTTGGTACATTCCTCGCAAACTTGATATTTTTAAGATGAACCAAGCCGCGGAATCGCTGCTAGGAGAACATGACTTTAGCAGTTTTAGAGCTAAAGATTGTCAAGCAACCTCTCCTGTCAAAACACTGAATATGTTAAAGGTAAGCCAAAGCAATGACGAAATACATGTCGCGGCTCACGCAAGGTCCTTTCTACACCGACAAGTAAGAAATATGGTAGGGAGCCTAAAATTGGTTGGCGAGGGAAAATGGAGTCCAAGCGAGGTAGAGAGAATACTATTAGCAAAGGATAGAGCCGTCGCCGGACCTACCGCACCATCCGAAGGGTTATATTTTTTAGAGGTCATTTATTGATAAATTTTATCTAATAAAGCCTAAGACGCTAATCAGCGTAATGCTAAACAAAAAGTCAAATACTACAACTCCAACAGCTGCAAACCGCGAAACCCGAAGTTGTCGACGTGCAATTTCAAAAAATAAAAAGATAGCAAAAGCATAAGCTAAAAAAAGCAAACCGGCCCCAAGATGGTTGCTCCCGAGCCCCCCGCCTATTAGCGTTGCAAACGCAAAAAGATATCCCGTAGGAATTGATGCCCAATTATAAGGAATGATATACTTAAGGGCTTTGTCCTCTAAATCCAAATATCGGCAGAAATGGATAACTATTAAGGGATAAAACAACCAGTTAATAGTGTAAATCAGAAGATCTCGTGCGCCATCAGATATACTGTAAGGCATTTCACCAGAAGCCGATATGCCGACTGCCGTAATGATCACATTTGCCGGCAAAACTAAAATAGCCGCAATAAACGACCGCCAAAACCCAGCTGTCGAAATGTTAAAGAAGTTTTCCGCTTTTGGATGATTTTTCAGGATAAGCCAAATTCCAAATAACGCCTTGGTTAATTCGGAAGTCAGAGTAGCCATAAGATTACATTTCGACGCGCTTGAAAAAGCGATCTAGTAACTCAGTATATATATCGGTTAACAATTCTACATCTTTAATTTCGACGTGCTCGTTAATTTTATGCATTGTCTTGCCAACAATACCAAACTCAACAACCGGGCAATATTTTCTTATAAACCTAGCATCTGATGTCCCCCCGGTTGTGCTCATTTCCGGCGAGCTTCCAACGACATCTTTTATTGCAGAAATCAAATCTTCGGATAATGCACCTGGTTCAGTTATAAATGCATTTGAAGAACATGCTGTTTCAAGCTGATAGCTTCCCCCAACTGAATCAAAGTGACCTCGCAACCATTCTTCTATATCTTCAGCGGTCCTACTATCATTGAACCTTATATTAAAACTGGCCGTCACTTTTTGAGGTATAACGTTAGTAGCGCTATTTCCTGTATCGATTGATGATATTGCTACAGTGGTAGGCGGGAAATACTCCGTCCCCTGATCGAGTTGTTCCTCGGCTAAAGGCTCCAACATTTTTACAAGCTTTGATAAGGGGTTTTCCGCTAGATGGGGATAGGCTGTATGTCCTTGGACTCCCATGACGGTCAACCAACCCGTAAAACTTCCTCTTCGCCCAATCTTTATCATTTGCCCAAGATGGTCTGGATTTGTAGGTTCACCCACAATACAAGCATCAATCAACTCATTATTCTTTGACATCCAATCCAGAACTTTGATGGTTCCGTTTATGGCCGGGCCTTCCTCATCACCTGTAATTAACAAACTAATTGAGCCAGGGATCTCTTCGCCAACGTTCGATTTGTATCGCTGAACAGCAGAAATGAAACTTGCTATCGCAGATTTCATATCTGCAGAACCACGTCCAAAAAGTTTCCCATCTATAACCACTCCCGAAAACGGGTCTTCACCCCATTCATCTCTATCACCAGGCGGCACAACGTCCGAGTGCCCAGCAAAACAGAAATTAGGCCCTCTATCACCAAGCCTGGCGTAGAGATTATCGACATCTGGAGTTCCACTCTCCGAGAAAAGCAGCCTCTGACAACGAAAGCCCAATTCCTCTAGAACATTCTGAAGTTCGTCTAATGCACCGCCTTCATCAGGTGTTACACTTGGGCAACGGATAAGTCTCTGACTAAGCTCAATCGGATTTATTTTGTCGATAACTGCTTTAGACATTTAATCGCGTAGAAGCTCATTTATTGATGTTTTGGTGCGTGTCTGCTCATCTACCTGTTTGACAATTACAGCACAATACAGCGAAGGCCCTTGAGACCCATCGGGCAACGTCTTTCCTGGCATTGCACCTGGAACTACAACTGAGTACGCAGGTACTCTGCCGATAGAAATTTCCCCTGTTTCTCTATTGATAATCTTTGTTGAAGCACCAATGTATACACCCATGCTCAGCACGGCACCTGTTTCGACGATAACACCTTCCGCCACCTCAGATCGGGCTCCTATAAAGCAGTTATCCTCAATAATCACTGGATCTGCCTGCATTGGCTCCAGTACACCTGCGATACCCGCCCCGCCGGATATATGACAGTTCTTACCAACTTGGGCACATGAACCGATTGTGGCCCAAGTATCGACCATCGTTCCACTATCTACATAAGCGCCTAAATTGACAAAACTTGGCATTAAGACGACACCAGGAGCTATGTACGCGGAACGGCGTACGACACAATTTGGCACAGCTCGAAGCCCTGAACTTCTGAATTGCTCATCTGACCAGCCCGAGAATTTAGATGGCACCTTGTCCCACCAAGTCGAAGTCCCTCTTTGATTATCACCAGGACCACCCGATATTTTTTCCATATCGTTAAGTCGAAAAGATAGAAGGACAGCTTTCTTTAGCCATTGATTTACCTTCCATTCGTGTTTGCCTAATGGCGAGGCCACGCGCTCCTTGCCTGAGTCCATAGCTTCTAATGCAGCTTCTACCGCATCTCTTATCTCACCAGTAGTTGAGCTTGTGATCGATTCGCGATCTTCCCAAGCTTTATCTATAATGGACTCTAATTGGCCTTCACCCATTTTTTTAAATCCCTTTATCTGTCGTCAATACGAGTTAAAAATGAAAAATGCTTTTCAAACGAAATAGTGTCAAGCAAGAACACCAATATTAAAGCCAAAATACTCAAACAGTTGCCAGCCACCTTTTCAGGTCACTTATTTCCTCATCAATATGGTCTGAGGAAAAATCTTTAGAAGACCAATCTTTATCATGTTTAAGCCAGACTGTTCTTATTCCCAGATTTGAGGCAGGGATAAGGTTCTTTGCCATATCGTCGATCATCACCGAAGCAGTCGTAACAACGTCGAACTCATCAACCATAGCCTGGTAGGTGATCGGTTCTGGCTTTGGTAGAAAATTAGCTGCTACAATATCGAAAATACCTTCGAAGAGATGTCCGATGCCTAGTTGTTCTGTAATTCGTTGAGCATGTGGAACTGAACCGTTAGTAAAGATCAATCTTCGTCCAGGCAAATCTTCCAATAATTTCTTTAGAACCGGATCTGGTTCAAGATCACTTACATCTATATCGTGAACAAAATGTAGAAATTCTTCGGGATCCATATCATGCTCAACCATAAGACCGCGCATTGTTGTTCCGTATTTTAGGAACATCTCCTTCTGCAAATGCTTTGCAGCCGCTTCATCAAATTGGAATGCATTTTGAATAAAAACCGTCATGCGTCTTGAGACTTTAGCAAATAGATCTGTTCCAACATCATACAGGGTATTATCCAAGTCGAATATCCAAGTGTTTATGTTATCTTTCATACTTTTAATCATTACTTTTATTGCCTCTTTTTTGGAACAATGGCACCCTACCACTATCCCAATAACTTATGTAAAACAAAGTTTTTAAACCTCATTTTTTAATAAAAACCCCGTTGGATAGTGAAATATTGCAATGAGCCGATATAAGGACTTTACAAATCTTGCCGCCGATATTGCCTGGGAAACAAATAGCGATGGTAATATTACCTATATATCGGGGAACGAACGTTTTGGATACAAGAACTCACAAATAGTAGGTTTAAAAGCCACAAAGTTATTACATAAAAGCACGCCAGCAAGTTCAAAGCGCTATTTTACATTAAAAACACCCCAAACTGACCTTGAATTGGTTTTGAAACACGCAAGTGGAGATCCCGTAACACTCCAGGTTTCGACAATACCTTTTTTTGATAAGCAAGGTAATTGGAGAGGAACGAGGGCAATAGGAAAAGACGTAACTTTGGATCGTTACCGAGATATCGAACTGGCAGCAGCCCAGAACAGAGAGAGGGTGATAAGTTTTATTACGCAGTCTGTAAGAGAAGCTGAAGTCTCTAGAAAAGGGCTAGATCCCGTTTTAAAAGCTATCACCTTAAGCTTGGCTATCGATGGCTGTCAGATAATCAGGCTCAAAGCTAATAGCCAAAGGGAAGTAATGTCCACCTTTGGCGCAATGCCAGTTCCGATATCTCAGAAAATAGATGTCGGTATAAACAACCGGTTAATTTTTGATCACAGAAATCTTCGCTGCATTGCGCAAGTAACAAAATATCAGCGTGAGGCAAATGGGC